>NZ_LGCW01000001.1:0-191349 GCF_001279365.1 Streptomyces sp. NRRL F-5755
AAACGCCCGGTTACATTTCGAACCCGGAAGCTAAGCCTTTCAGCGCCGATGGTACTGCAGGGGGGACCCTGTGGGAGAGTAGGACGCCGCCGAACAATCTTTGACAGGACCCTTGGTCCCAGCGTTCACGCTGGGACCAAGGGTCCTTTTTGTTTTGCCGAAGCGCGCCGAAGTGGTCGGTGCGCGAGAATGTTCGCAGTACCGAAGACAGGAGTCACGTCGATGTCCCCCAACTCTTCCGACGATCGCTCGGAGCGCCGGCCTCAGCGGCGCGACGGCGGCGATCGTGGCGGCTTCCGGCGTGACGACCGTGGCCCGCGCCGGGACGACCGTGGCGGCCGCTCCTTCGGTGGTGGCTTCGGCGGCGGGCGCCGGGACGACCGTCGTGATGACCGCGGCGGTTTCCGTCGCGACGACCGCGGCCCGCGACGTGACGATGACCGTGGCGGCTTCCGCCGCGACGACCGGCGTGACGACCGCCCGCGCGGCCCGCGTCGCGACGACGACCGCGGCGGCTTCCCGCGCGACGAGCGCGCTCCGCGCCGCGAGGGCGACCGCGGTGGCTTCCGCCGTGACGACCGCCCCGGTTTCTCCCGAGACGACCGCGCACCCCGTGGCCCGCGCCGCGACGACGACCGCGGTGACTTCCGGCGCGACGACCGTGACCGTGGTGGATTCCGCCGGGACGACGACCGTGGTGGTTTCCGCCGCGATGACCGGCGTGACGACCGTCCGCGCGGCCCCCGCCGCGACGACGACCGCGGCAGCTTCCGTCGCGATGACGACCGCGGTCCGCGCCGCGATGACCGCCGCGACGACCGTGGCGGCTTCCGCAGGGACGACCGCGCCCCCCGCCGTGACGACCGTCGCGATGACGACCGCGGTGGTTTCCGGCGTGACAATGACCGCGGTGGCTTCCGTAGGGACGACGACCGTGGCGGCTCTTTCCGCCGTGACGACCGCGCCCCCCGCCGTGACGACCGTCGCGATGACCGCGGCGGCTTCCGCCGGGACGACGACCGCGGCCCGCGCCGTGACGACCGCCGTGACGACCGTGGTGGATTCCGCCGCGATGACCGCCGTGACGACCGTCCGCGCGGCCCGCGCCGTGACGACGACCGCGGCGGCTTCCCGCGCGACGACCGCGCTCCGCGCCGCGAGGGCGACCGTGGTGGCTTCCGCCGTGACGACCGCGCCCCCCGCCGTGACGACCGTCGCGACGACGACCGTGGCGGCTACCGACGCGATGACCGCCGCGACGGTGACCGCGGCGGTTTCCGTCGCGACGACCGTGGCCCCCGCCGTGACGACCGCCGTGACGACCGCGGCGCCCGCCGCCCGTACGGCGCCGGCCGCGGCCGGGACGACCGCGGCGGCTACCGCGACGACCGTCGCGACGACCGCCGGGACGACCGCCGCGACCGCGAGCCGATCAAGCGGCTGCCGATCCCGGAGGACGTCACCGGTGAGGAGGTCGACAAGGATGTACGGCAGGAGCTGCTGAGCCTGCCGAAGACGCTCGCCGACGATGTCGCCCGGAACCTGGTCATGGTGGCCAAGCTGCTCGACGAGGACCCGGAGCAGGCGTACGGCTACTCCCGGGTGGCGCTGCGGCTGGCGTCGCGCGTTCCCTCCGTGCGTGAGGCGGCCGGCTTCGCCGCGTACGCCGTCGCGAAGTACGGCGAGGCGCTGGCCGAGTTCCGGGCGGCGCGGCGGATGACCGGCAGCGTGGAGCTGTGGCCCGTGATGGCCGACTGCGAGCGCGGCCTCGGCCGGCCCGAGAAGGCGCTGGCGATGGCCGGTGAGCCCGAGGTGCAGAAGCTGGACCGTGCGGGCCAGGTCGAGATGCGGCTGGTCGCGGCCGGTGCGCGCCGGGACATGGGCCAGAGCGACGCGGCCGTGGTGACGCTGCAGAGCCCCGAGCTGGCGTCGAACTCCGTACAGCCGTGGACCGCCCGGCTGCGCTACGCGTACGCCGACGCGCTGCTGGAGGTCGGCCGCGAGGACGAGGCGCGCGAGTGGTTCGCCAAGGCGCTGGAGGCCGACCAGGGCGGCACCACGAACGCCTCGGACCGGCTCGCCGAGCTGGACGGCGTGGAGTTCACGGACGTACTGGAAGACGCGGACGAGGACGAGGACGCGGAGGCGGAGACGGACGAGGACGAGCGCAAGGACGAAGCCGTGACCGAGGCCCCGGCCGCGGCGGACGCCGCTCCCTCCGACGATGCGCCGCGCGACGACACGCCGCGCGAGGACACCCCGCGCGACGGCCGTCCCGAGCAGAGCTGATCCACAGCCCGGCTGACGCCACATGACTGAAGGGCGGGACCCCACCGGGGTCCCGCCCTTCAGTCGTACCGGGCCTGCGGTCATACAGGAGCGGAGATCACGCCTTCCCGCCCGGCGCGTACCGGGCGATCGGGTTCTCCAGCGTGCCGATCAGCTGGAGGGCACCCGCCGGGTCCTGGAGGTCCACCATCTCCTTGTTGTTCCGCAGCTGGAGACGGTTCAGGCAGGACAGCGCGAACTCGTCGGCGAACATGTCGTACTGCCGGAACTTGTCCGCGAGCTGCGGGTTGGCCTCCTGGTAGGCGGTCACGCAGTCGGCGACCGTACGCCAGAAAGTGTCCTCGTTCAGCACGTCGTTCGTGACCAGGATGCCGCTCAGGAAGCGGAAGAAGCAGTCGAAGACGTCCGTGAAGAGGGAGAGGAGCTTCTTGTCCTCGGGGACGTCGGCGCGGATGCGCTCGACGGCCGGCGGCAGCACCGCGTCCGGGTCCATCACCGCGATCTCCTCGGCGATGTCCTTGAAGATCGCGCGCTGTACGGTGCCGTCCTCGATGACGAGGATGACGTTCTCGCCGTGCGGCATGAAGACCAGGTCGTAGGCGTAGAACGCGTGCAGGACGGGCGTGAGGTAGGCGTCCACGTAGCGGCGCAGCCAGTCCGCCGGCTCCAGGCCGGACTCCTCGATGAGGGCGGCGGCCAGTGAGCCGCCTTCGGGGTCGGTGTGCAGCAGGGACGCCATGGTGGCGACCCGCTGGCCCGGTTCGAGGGTGGGCACCGGGCTCTCGCGCCACAGGGCGGCGAGCATCTTCAGGTACGGGGAGCCCTTGGCGGTGGCGGCCTCGTACTGGCGGTGGTGGTAGCCGATGGCGGCGCGTTCACGGATGATCGAGAAGCGGGCGGCCCGGAAGGTCTCGTCGCGCTCGATCAAGCCCGCCAGCCAGTCGTTGATGGCGGGGGTGGCCTCCATGTACGCGGCGGACAGGCCGCGCATGAAGCCCATGTTGAGGACCGACAGCGCGGTCTTGACGTAGTGCTTGGCCGGGTCGCTGGTGTTGAAGAACGTACGGATGGACTGCTGCGCCAGGTAGGCGTCGTCACCGGGGCCCAGGCAGACCAGGTGCTGCTGGGCGACCTCGGCCGCGAAGGTGACGGAGAGCTTGTTCCACCACTGCCACGGGTGGACGGGGATCAGGCGGTAGTCGGCCAGGTCCAGGCCGAGGTCGCGCAGGGTCGCGGCGAACCGGTCCAGGGTCGGGCCGCCCAGCTCCTCCGTGATCAGCCGGTCGTAGTCCAGGCCCTCGCCCGCGGTGAACGTGGCGCGGTCGCGGCGCGCGGCCAGCCAGATGAGCTGGACGGGGTTCGCGGCCTCGGGCGCGTAGGAGTGGTATTCGTGCACGCCGAAGCCGAGGCGGCCGTTGTTGGCGACGAAGCAGGGGTGGCCCTCGGACATCCCCGTCTCGATCGTCTGGAAGTCGGCCTTCGCCAGCTCGGCGGCGGACGCGGGCCCGGCGGCCAGCTTGTACGCCGTACCGGAGAGGGTGGAGCTGATCTCCTCCAGGTACACCGGGAGGATGTCGTCGCCGAGGGCGAGCGTGCGGCGCAGTTCGAGGAAGAAGTCGAGCGCGTCGAGGGGGACCTCGGCGCCGTCGCGCCGGCGCGTGATGGCGTCGGCGTCGATGTGCCAGTGGTCCAGGCTCAGCCGGCGGGCGGTGAAGCGGTACTCCACGCGGTCGTCGTCGCTGCGTACGACGTAGTGGCCGTCCTCGGGCAGCCGCTGCGGCGTGAGCAGGCGCTCGTGCGCGAATTCGGCGAGGGCCTTGCGGACGAGGAGGCGGTTGGCGCGCGCCCACAGGTCGGGGGTGAGGTGGCGGACGGCGTCGCGCGCCGCGGTGCCGGAGGGGTCCGCGGTGGGGTTCAGCATGGGTTTTCTCCTCGGGCGGCCAGGAACTGGCCGCGGGTGCAGGTGCTCAGGTACGCCTCGCCCTTGGGCAGCGTGACGGTGCGGACGATCTCGAAGCCGACGGCCTTGTTGAGGGCGTGCACCGCGGTGTTCTGGACGGCCGGTTCGACGACGACGCGCTGGTTGCCGGGCTCGGCGAACAGCATGTCCATGACGGTGGTGATCACGGCGAGGGTGAAGCCGTGCACCGGGGTGTCGGTCGGCGCGGTCAGGAAGTGCATGCCGACGTCGCCGGGCGCGGCCTCGTGGACCTCGGTCACCTCGCGGTGCGCCGGGTCGTAGCGCTCCATCAGGAACGCCGGGACGCCGTTGTGCAGGCCGAGGAAGGCGTCGTGGTACGGGTCGGCGTCGATGCGCGCGAACTCTTTCTCCACGGCTGCGAGGTCCGCGTCCTGCATCATCCAGTAGACGGCTTTGGGGTGGGTGACCCAGCCGTGCAGCAGTTCCGCGTCGCCGGCCGGGTCGACCGGGCGCAGCGCGAACTCGCCGAGCGAGGCGTGGGTGCGGGTGAAGACGGGCGCGGTCATGCGGGGGAGACCTCCACGGGGTGGTGCGGTCCGGCCGGGGCGGCGAACTCCTGGAAGGCGATGGACTTCTCGACCGGGTAGTACTCGCGGCCGAGCAGCTCGCGGATGATGCAGGAGTTGCGGTACGCGGCCATGCCCAGGTCCGGGGTGACGAAGCCGTGGGTGTGCAGTTCGGCGTTCTGCACGAAGATGTCGCGGCCCGCGGTGTCGATGCTGTAGTTGCGCTTCACCGCGTAGCGGCCGGCGTCGTCCCAGGCGATGCGGTCCGTCAGCGGCGCGAGGAACTCCGGTGTGGCGTAGCGGTATCCGGTGGCCAGCACCAGGCCCTGGGTGGCGAGGGTGAAGTCCTGGCCCTGCTCCTCCTGGCGCAGCCGGAGGGTGTACGTGCCGGAGGCCGCGTCGTGAGCGGCGCCGTCGAGCGCGGTGTTGGTCAGCAGCCGGGTGGGGCAGGGGCCGTGCAGGTTCTTCTGGTAGAGCAGGTCGAAGATCTCGTTGATCAGCTCGGAGTCGATGCCCTTGTAGAGGTTCTTGTGCGAGGCGTTGAGCCGGTCGCGGGTGGCCGCGGGCAGCGCGTGGAAGTAGTCCACGTACTCCGGAGAGGTCATCTCCAGCGTGAGCTTGGTGTATTCGAGGGGGAAGAACCGCGGGGAGCGGGTGGCCCAGGTCAGGTGGTAGCCGTGGCTGTCGATGTCCTGGAGGAGGTCGTAGTAGATCTCCGCGGCGCTCTGGCCGCTGCCGACGATGGTGATGGAGTCCTTGGCCTGGAGGGCGGCCTTGTTGTCCAGGTAGTCGGCGTTGTGCAGGAAGTCGCCGCCCAGGCCCTGGCACGCCTCGGGGATGTGCGGCGGGGTGCCGGTGCCGAGGACGAGTTTGCGGGCGCGGTAGGTCTTCTTCTCCCCGCTGGGCAGGTGGTCGGCGTGTACGACGTAGACCTGCCCGGCCTCGTCGTACTCGACGGTGGTGACCTGGTGGCCGAAGCGTACGGTGTCCAGCTTGGCGGCGGCCCAGCGGCAGTAGTCGTTGTACTCGGCACGCAGCGGGTAGAAGCTCTCGCGGATGTAGAAGGAGTACATCCGGCCCGATTCCTTCAGGTAGTTCAGGAAGGAGAACGGCGAGGTCGGGTCGGCGAGGGTGACCAGGTCGGCCATGAAGGGCACCTGGAGGGTGCTGGTCTCCAGCATCATGCCGGGGTGCCAGTCGAAGGACGGTTTGTTGTCCAGGAACAGGCCGTCGAGCTCGTCGATGGGCTCGGTCAGACAGGCGAGGCCGAGGTTGAAGGGCCCGAGGCCGATGGCGATGAAGTCGTGAGGGGCGGACACGTGGGGTCTCCGTTTACGGGGTGTCGGTCGGCCGCGGGGCTGTCGGCTCGTCGGGGACGGGGCCGCTGGGCCGGTCGGCGGGACGGTCAGCTCGCGGCGCTGAGGGCCGGTACGGGGCGCTCGGCGAGGTAGCTGCCGGCGTGCTCGGCGATCAGGTCGAGGACCGTGGCGATGTCGGCCAGCGTGGTCTCGGGGTTGAGCAGGGTGAACTTCAGGTAGTGGCGGCCGTCCACGACGGTGCCCGCGACGATGGCGTCGCCGGAGGCGAACAGCGCTTCCCTGGCGTGCAGGTTGACCTCGTCGCTCAGCACCGGGTCCCGGTCGTCGGGGTACGGCAGGTAGCGGAAGACCAGGGTGCTCAGCTGCGGCTCGACCACGACCTCGAAGCGCGGGTCGTCGTTCAGGAGCTTCCAGGCGTCGGCGGCGCGGTCCACGACCTCGTCGAAGAGTTCGCCGATGCCGTCGGCGCCCATGGTGCGCAGCGTCAGCCACAGTTTGAGCGCGTCGAAGCGCCGGGTGGTCTGGATCGATTTGTCGACCTGGTTGGGGATGCGCCGCTCGGCCATCCGTGCCGGGTTGAGGTAGTCCGCGTGGTACGTGACGTGCCGCAGGGTGGCGTGGTCGCGGACGAGTACGGCGCTGGAGCTGACCGGCTGGAAGAAGGACTTGTGGTAGTCCACCGTCACCGAGTCGGCGCGCTCGATGCCGTCCAGGAGGGCGCGGCGGCGGGAGACCAGCAGGCCGCAGCCGTACGCGGCGTCCACGTGCAGCCAGGTCCCGTACTGCGTGCACAGGTCGGCGATCTCGGGCAGCGGGTCGATGCTGCCGAAGTCGGTGGTGCCGGCGGTGGCGACGACCGCCATCGGGATCAGGCCCTCGGCAGCGCAGCGCGCCAGCTCGTCGGCGAGCGCGTCGGCCCGCATCCGCTTGTCCGGGCCGCACGGCACCGCGATCACGGCTTCCGCGCCGAGGCCGAGCAGGGTGGCCGCCTTCTCGATGCTGAAGTGGCCGACCTGGGAGGCGAGGATGCGCAGGCGGGGCAGGATGTCGGTACGGCGTACCGGAGTTGTGGCGCCTTGCGGGTCGGTGTCCGGATCGTTCTCGCGGGCGAGGGCCGTGCGGCACGCCTCGTCGCGGGCCAGCAGCATGGCCTGGAGGTTGGACTGCGTACCGCCGCTGGTGAAGATGCCGTCGGCGCGCTCGCCGAGGCCGATGCGGCGGGCGGTCCAGTCGATCAGGCGGCGCTCGATGAGGGTGCCGCCGGCGCTCTGGTCCCAGGTGTCCAGCGAGGAGTTGACCGCGGAGAGCACCGCCTCGCCGACCAGGGCGGGGATGACGACCGGGCAGTTGAGGTGCGCGAGGTAGCGCGGGTGGTGGAAGTAGACGGCGTCGCGGAGGTAGACCTCTTCGAGCTCGTCCAGCGCGGCGGCGGGGTCGTGCAGCGGCTGGTCGAGGTCGATGCCGGCCACGGTGGGGGTCAGGCCGTCGACCGTGACGCCGGTGAAGGGGCGTTCGGTACGGGATATTTTGTCGGCTATGCGGTCGACGCCGTCGGCTACGGAGCGGCGGTAGTGCTCGGCGGTGCTGTTGTTGAACAGCTGGGACCGGCTGTCCGGCGTCCCGGTACCTGCGGCGGGTGACGGGTCCTCGGCGGAGCGCGCGAGGGGGCTCATGAACGTGTCCTCCCTGATGCGGACTAGCTCACGTGGGGGGATGCGCATGGAACGCCCGCGCCTGGGCAGGAGACCCGTCGGCGCAGGGGGAACGGCTCCATCCGCTTACGTGATGTGAGGTAAGCCTAACCTAACTTGTGTGGCGCCAGGGAAAGGGGTGCCGAGACGCCGGCGCGGGACACGCGCGCCGGGCCGTCATCGGGCATCAGGGGGCGTACGGCCGCAAATCAGGCTTCTTCGTCCAGGACGCGCAGCACCAGACCGGTGGCCGGCTTGGGGCCGAACGACGTCGACTTGCGCGGCATCGTCACGCCCTTCAGCGCGAGTTGACGCACCGTTTGCTCCGGGACCGGGCGCAGCAGGACGGCCGTACCGCCGTGCTTCGCCGCCTGCTCGACGGCGTCCCCGGCCCGGTGCAGATAGCTGATCTCGGACGGGTGGTCGCGCACCCGCCACACCTCGTCCAGCAGGACCGAGTGCAGCACGGTGGCGTCCAGCTCGCGCCACGCCTCGGGGCGGTCGCGGCGGATCGTACGGTCGAGCAGGTCCGGATCGGGCCGGTCCAGCAGGCAGAACCGCTCCGGGCCCGACGCCAGCAGGAAGGCGCTGCCGGGTGTCTCCGCCAGCTCCGCCAGCGCCGTATCGAGCGGGCCTTCCACCGGCCGGGCGCGGAACGCGCCGCCCAGCCCGGCCAGCGCGTCGTCCAGCGGCAGATGCGGCAGGACGCGGTGGATGGCCCGGACCTGGAGCGGGTGGCGGGCGGAGTCCACGAGCAGCACCAGGCCGCTCGCCCAGGGACTGGCCGCGCCGTTGCCGGAGTGCTCCTGGTGCAGCCGCTGATAGGTGGCCCAGCGGTGGTGTCCGTCGGCGATCAGGGCGTGCCGCAGGGCCAGGTCCTCGTTGACGGTGGCCAGCTCGCCGGGGTCGGTGACCGCCCACAGCCGGTGGGAGAAGCCGTCCTCGGTGGTGGTGGCGAGCAGCGGGGTGGTCAGGACGGTACGTTCGATGACGCCGGTGGCGCCGTTGCCGGTGCCCTGGCCGACGTAGGAGAGCAGCAGCGGCTCGAAGTTGGCGGCGGCCTCGCGCATCAGGGCGGCGCGGTCCTCGACGACCTCGGGGATCACGTCCTCGTGCGGCAGGACCGGCCCGTTCAGTTCGAGGGCGCCGATCAGCCCGCGCTGGAGGAGGCCGCCCTTGCTCTGCTCGTAGACGTAGAGCGCGGGCCGGTCGTCCGTGGCCAGGACGCCCTGCGCGCGCCAGCGGCGCAGTGTCTCGGCGGCCTGGAGGTGCCGGGTGGCGGGGTCGGGTGCCTGCGGGAGGATGAGCCGCACGATGTTGTAGGGGTCGGCGGTTTCCAGGTGGCGCACGCCGTCCGGCCGTACGACGACGTCGTACGGCGGCGAGGTGACGGCCGTGAGGCTGCTGACGCGGTCCGTGGCGTAGCGCAGTCCGCGGAAGGGGTGGAGGCGAAGGCCGTCGGTGGTCATTGGGGAATGCTATGCCGCCTTTCCGAGTGCGGGATGATCGGGGGGAAACCCTTGTCCTGCTGGATATATCGGTATGTGAGGTTCCGCTTCGCGTACCGCTGTTACCCACTTCTGTACCTGTGTGAATAGGGAGCGAAACGGCATGAGCGAGCGGGTGCTGCGGGAGCGGCCCGGACGGTGCGAGCGGGCACTGCGCGAGGCGTACGACACGGCGCTGCTGGACCTGGACGGAGTCGTGTACGCCGGCGGCTCGGCGATCGAGCACGCCGTCGCGTCGCTCGGCACGGCCCGCGACGCCGGGATGCATCTGGCGTATGTGACCAACAACGCGTCCCGGACGCCGGACGCGGTCGCCGATCAGCTCACCGGGTTCGGGCTGCCGACCGCGCCGACGGACGTGATCACCTCGGCGCAGGCGGTCGCCCGGCTGATCGCCGGGCAGGTGCCCGAGGGCGCGCGGGTGCTGGCGGTCGGCGGCGAGGGGCTGCGGGTGGCGCTGCGCGAGCGCGGCCTGGTGCCGGTGGAGTCCGCGGACGACGGCCCGGCGGCGGTGGTGCAGGGCTTCGACCCGAAGCTGAACTGGGAGCGGCTGGCGGAGGCCGCCTACGCCGTGCAGCGCGGCGTGCCCTGGTTCGCCTCCAACACCGACCTGACCATTCCCAAGGAGCGCGGGATCGCGCCGGGCAACGGGGCGCTGGTGGAGGTCGTACGGACCGCCACCGGCGGCGGCAGGCCCCAGGTGGCGGGCAAGCCGGAGACGCCGATGCACCGGGAGACGGTGCTGCGTACCGGCGCGCAGCGGCCGCTGGTGGTGGGCGACCGGCTCGACACGGATATCGAGGGTGCTTACAACGGCGGCGTGGACTCGCTGCTGGTGCTGACCGGCGTGACCACCGCCGC
Organism: Streptomyces sp. NRRL F-5755; assembly: GCF_001279365.1. Lineage (NCBI taxonomy): Bacteria > Bacillati > Actinomycetota > Actinomycetes > Kitasatosporales > Streptomycetaceae > Streptomyces > Streptomyces sp. NRRL F-5755. Next base: position 10,156 of record NZ_LGCW01000001.1, read on the forward strand.
CGAGCTGCTGGCCGCGCCGCCGCAGCACCGCCCGACGTACGTGGACGCGGATCTGCGCGGCGTGCTCGGCCCGCAGCCGGAGGTTTCCGGGGATGCGGAAAGCGGTTTCCGGTGCGGCGGCTGGACGGCGTCCGCACGCGACGACGTACTGGCGCTGGACGGCGAGGGCGCAGCGCTGGACGGCCTGCGGGCGCTGTGCGGCGCGGCCTGGACATTGGCGGGCGACGGCAGCTGCGGCGCGGACGCGGGCAAGGCGCTGGCGCGGCTCGGGCTGTGAAGCGCGCGCGGCACTGCTGACGCGCGAAGACGGGAGGGGCCCCGCTCGATGGGTGAGCGGGGCCCCTTCCTGTGGTGCGGTACGGACCGTCGTACGCGCACGGTATGGGGGCCGGGCCTGGCCGCGGCCCGGACCGGTTCAGTCCTCGTCGGTGGCGGACGCCGTGCCCGCCACGTACTCCGCGAGCAGGTCCTCCTCGCTGGCGCCGCGCCGCCAGTAGCCGGTGAACTTCACGGCCCGGCGGTCGAAGGCGCGCTCCCGCACGAGGTGCCGGCGCAGCAGCTTCACGTTGCCCGCCTCGCCCGCGATCCAGGCGTACGGCGTGCCCTCGGGCAGTTCGGCGGCGCGCACCGCTTCGAGGAGGGCGTCCGCACCGTCCGCCGGGCGCTCGTCGGCGACGAGCCAGGTGATGTCGGCGTCCGCGAAGGTGGGCAGGTCCTGGCGGTCGGCCGCGTGGGCGACGGACAGGAAGACCTTGGCCTGGGTGCCGGGGGAGAGCCAGGCCAGGATGCCGGCCACCGCGGGCAGCGCCGTCTCGTCGCCGGTCAGCAGGATCCAGTCGGTGCCGGGCGGCGGGCGGAAGTCGACACCTCCGTTGTCCTCGACGGCCGGGCCGAGGATCGAGACACGGTCGCCCGGTACGGCGGCCGCCGCCCAGCGGGAGGCCGGGCCGCCGGCCGCGCCGCCCGGGGCGTCCGCGCCGTGCAGCGCGAAGTCCACGTCGACCTCGGCCGGTTCGTGGCGCTGCTCGCGGATCGTGTACGAGCGCATCAGCGGCCGCTCGGCCGGGTCCTGGGCGCGCCAGGCCGGGTACCAGTTCTCGCCCTGGTCGGCGAAGACCGGCTCGGACTGGTGGGCCTGCGGGAGGAACAGTTTGAACCGCTGGTCGCGACCGCCGGAGGCCAGTTCGCCGAGCCGTTCGCCGCCGAAGGTGATCCGGACCATGGAGGGCCCGAGCCGGCGGGTGCGCACGACGTGCACATCGAAGAAGCGGAACGGGGTGGTGGCGGGTGCGGCGGTCGTGGTCATGCGGAGGAACCTCCCGGAACCGTGACTCGGTGACTGGCGGTGGGGGCGGGCGCTCGGCCGGGCCGGCCGGTGCGGCGGCCGGCCCGGCGTCGTGTCAGGCGACCTTCTTGGCGTTCTGGATGGCCTTGGTGAGTTCTTCGATCAGCGGGGCGGCGCCCGCGTAGGAGAAGCGCGGCTCGCTGGACCAGCCGGTGACCTGGCCGGCCTTGACGGCGGGCAGCTTGTTCCAGGCGGGCTTGGCGGCCAGGTCCTTGGGCTGGAGGGCGGAGGTGCGGTTGTCCAGCATCAGCACGTCGGCCGGGTACTTGTCGGCGTTCTCCCAGCTCAGGTTCTCGAAGTAGCCGCCCTTGTCCAGGTTGTCCGGCACGATGATGTCCACGCCGAGCGACTTGTAGTACATGATGTCGGAGTTGATGCCCGGGTTGGAGGCGTAGAAGAGGTCGGCGCTGCCGGAGCAGGCGAGCACCCGTACCGGGTTGGACTTGGCGGCCTTGCGCAGCTCGGCCGCGGCCTTCTCGAAGCGGGCCTTGGCGTCGGTGACCTTCTTGGCCTTCAGATCGGCGCCGAGGGACTGCGCCAGCTCGGCGTACCGCTCGATGATCTTCACCAGCGGGACCCGGGCCGAGGTGATGGCCACCTGCTCGGCCAGCTTGGTGATCTTGTCCTTGCTCTGCTCCGGCACGAACCACAGGGCGCCCGGCTCGTACATGTTGGTGATCAGCAGATCGGGGTTGAGGGCCGCGTACTTCTCGACCGCGAACTGGTTGTACGCGTTGCCGATGATGGTGACCCGGTCCACGTCGATGTCCCCGGCCTGCGGGTCCGGCTTGCCGTTCTTGAGCTTGGTCGGGCCGAAGACGCCGACGACCTGCTTGTCGATGCCGAAGTCGTACAGGGCGGCGGCGGTGCCGGTGAAGGCGACGATGCGCTGCGGCGTGTGGTCGAGGGAGACCTTCTTCTTGCGGTCGTCGGTGAAGGACCAGGCGCCGCCCTTGACGTCGCCCTTGGAGCCCGAGTCCTTGCCGCCTCCGCAGGCGGCCAGCAGGGCGCCGATGCCGACGGCGCCACCGGCGGCGAGGACGCCGCGGCGGGTGAGGGATACGCTTCGGGAGGTGCTCATGGCTGCAGTGCTTCTCTCTGGGCTGGGCCTCGGCACGGCCGGCAAGGCTTGACGGGACTTCAGCCGGTCGTTCACGGTCTTCAGTACGGTTTCGGACGGACGTCAGGACGTACGGCAAAGGGCCGGTAAAAGGCCCTGCAGAACGACTTGATGTCTGATCGTGAGGGTAGGCTAACCTAACTCTCGTGTTGGTTGACAGTCCCCCCGAAGCAGCAAACGCCCCCGTGGCACCGCGACGGCGGCAGATCACTCGCTCGGCGGGGCTCGTCGCCGCCGTCGGCGCGCTCGCCGTCATCACCGTCCTGGGCATCGCCGTGGGCGCGAAACAGGTACCCCTCGACCAGGTGTGGCACGCCCTCTTCCACTACACGGGCAACGACGCCGACGTGGTCGTACGGGACGTCCGCCTGCCGCGCACCCTCCTCGGCCTGCTGGCCGGCGCCGCCCTGGGCCTGGCCGGCACCGTGATGCAGGCGCTCACCCGCAACCCGCTCGCCGACCCCGGCGTCCTCGGCATCAACGCGGGCGCCTCGGCGGCCGTCGTCTCCGCCATCAGCTTCCTGGGGATCACCTCACTGACCGGGTACGTCTGGTTCGCCTTCCTCGGTGCCGCGGTCGTCTCGGTCGCCGTGTACGTGCTCGGCGGCACCCGCAGCGCCACACCCGTACGGCTCGCGCTCGCCGGCACCGCCCTGTCCGCCGCGCTGATCGGGTACATCAACGCCGTCAACATCATGGACACCGCGGCGCTGGACAAGATGCGCTTCTGGACGGTCGGCTCGCTGGCCTCCGCCACCATGACCACGGTGCAGGAGGTCGCGCCCTTCCTCGCGGCCGGCGCGGTCCTCGCGCTCGCCGTCGGACGGCCGCTGAACGCCATCGCGCTCGGCGACGACCAGGCCCGGGCGCTCGGCGCGCGGCTGACCCGCACCCGGGCGCTGGCCATGATCGCCGTCACCCTGCTGTGCGGCGGCGCGACCGCCGCCTGCGGCCCCATCGTCTACGTCGGCCTGATGGTCCCGCACATTGTCCGCGCCGTCACCGGACCCGACCTGCGCTGGATCCTGCCGTACTCCGCGGTGCTCTCGCCGGTCCTGCTGCTCGGCGCGGACGTCCTGGGACGCGTCGTGGCCCGGCCCGGGGAGATCCAGGTCGGCATCGTGACGGCCGTCATCGGCGGCCCGGTCTTCATCTATCTCGTACGGCGTCGGAGGATGGCCCAGCTGTGAGTTCCACCGTCAAGACCGACACCGGCGCGGCATCCGGCACGGACGGCGCGGCGGCCGCGCGGACCGGCGGGCCCCTGCGGGCGGTGCGCACCGCCGGCGGCCTGTCCGTGCGCCTGGACGTGCGTACCCTCCTCGTCACGGTGCTGCTGGCCGTGGTGGCGCTGGCCGCGAGCGTGCTGCTGATCGGCACCGGCGACTTCCCGATGAGCCCCGGCGACGTCCTCGCCACCCTCACCGGCTCCGGCACCACCGCACAGGAGTTCATCGTCAATGACCTGCGGCTGCCGCGGGTCCTGGTCGGGCTGCTGGTCGGCGCCGCGTTCGGAGTGGCCGGCGCGATCTTCCAGGCGGTCTCCCGCAACCCGCTGGGCAGCCCCGACGTCCTCGGCTTCTCCCAGGGCTCGACGGTCGGCGCGCTGCTGATCATCGTCTTCTTCCAGGGCGGCGCCGCCGCCATCGCGGCCGGCTCGGTCGTCGGCGGCGTCGTCACCGGAGTGGTGATCTTCCTGCTGGCCTGGAAGGGCGGCATCCACGGCTACCGCTTCGTGCTCGTCGGCATCGGCGCCGCCGCGATGCTCTACGCGATCGTCCTGTACCTGATGACCAAGGCGAACATCGTCGAGGCGTCCCAGGCCACCACGTGGATGGTCGGCACGCTCAGCGGCCGGGACTGGGACCAGGTGTGGCCGCTGGCCCTGGTGTGCGCCGTGCTGATCCCGCTGGCCCTGGTGTACGGACGGCCGCTGCGCATGCTGGAGATGGGCGACGACGCCGCGTACGCGCTGGGCGTCCCGGTCCAGCGGGTACGCATGGTGCTGCTGGTGGCGGCCGTGGTGCTGGTCGCCGCTTCGACCGCGGCGGCCGGGCCGATCGCCTTCCTCGCGCTGACCGCGCCGCAGCTCGCGCGCCGCCTGACCCGCGCGCCCGGCCCCAACCTGCTGCCCGCAGCCCTCATGGGCGCCGCCCTCCTGGTGAGCGCCGACTGGATCTCGCAGCAGGTCTTCGGCGCCGACCAGCTGCCGGTCGGCGTGCTGACCGGCGTACTCGGCGGCTGCTACCTGCTGTGGCTGCTGGCCTCCGAGCGCAAGGCGGGCCGGATATGAGCCGTACCGTCACCGGCCACCGCGCGCCGCCCGGCGCGCCGCACCGGGCCCCCACGACGCAGACCCGACAAGGAGCAACGCAGTGAGCCGTCTCACGGCCGAGAACGTGACCCTCGCCTACGACCAGCGGGTCATCGCCGAGGACCTCTCGGTGGCCATACCGGACCAGTCCTTCACGGTGATCGTCGGGCCGAACGCCTGCGGCAAGTCCACGCTGCTGCGCGCGCTGTCGCGGATGCTCAAGCCGGCCGCCGGCTCGGTGCTGCTGGACGGCGCGGCCATCTCCTCGCTCCCCGCCAAGAAGGTCGCCCGTACGCTCGGGCTACTGCCGCAGTCCTCCATCGCGCCCGACGGGATCACCGTCGCCGACCTGGTGGCCCGTGGCCGCTACCCGCACCAGGGGCTGCTGCGCCAGTGGTCGGGCGAGGACGAGCGGATCGTACGGGAGTCGATGGACGCGACCGGCGTCGGCGAGCTGGCCGAGCGCTACGTGGACGAACTCTCCGGCGGCCAGCGGCAGCGCGTGTGGATCGCCATGGCGCTCGCCCAGCAGACGCCGCTGCTGCTCCTGGACGAGCCCACCACATACCTGGACATCCAGCACCAGATCGAGGTGCTGGATCTGTGCGCCGAACTGCACGAGGAGCAGGGCCGCACGCTCGTCGCCGTTCTGCACGACCTCAACCACGCCGCGCGCTACGCCACCCACCTGATCGCGATGCGCGGCGGCGAGATCGTCGCCGAGGGAGCGCCGCAGGAGGTCGTCACCGCCGACCTCGTCGAGCGGGTCTTCGGCCTGAAGTGCCAGGTCATCGACGACCCGGAGACGGACACCCCGCTGGTGGTCCCGGCGGCGCGCAAGGCGCGTGCGAAGGAGACGGCCGCGGCGGCGTCCTGAGCCCGCGGCGGACCCGGCCGCCTTACACGGCCGGGCCCGCCGTCACAGCAGCGCCCGCAGGCGCAGCAGGTCGCGGAAGCCCGCCTCCAGCTTGACCCGGCCGCTGCCCCACGCCTTGGCGAAGTGCAGCTCGCCGTCGACCAGGGCCACCAGGTCGTCGCCGCGCATCGACAGACGGATCTGGGCCCGGCCGGGCGGCGGGCCGGGGACGCTGGTGACGTCCTTGAGGGCGCCGTTCGCCAGCCGTCCGACGAAGGTCACGTCCAGGTCGGTGATCCGGCAGCTCAGCGACCGGTCGAGCGCGGCGGCACCGCGCACGTCGCCGTCGGCGGTGGAGAGGTTCTGTGCGAGCCGGCCGAGGGCGGCGCGGCACTCTTCGAGGGTTGCCATCGCGATCGACGATACGCCGCTGCGGGCCGGGCGTCCGGTGGCCCGGACGACGGCCGGTTCGAGGTAGCGTCAAGGCATGGAAGAGCCGAGAGAGCCGGTGGCGGGCGCGGTGCCGGACGGTACGGATGCCGGCCGTACGGAGCCGGGTGTTCCGGATGCGGGTGCTTCGGATGCGGGTGCTCCGGATGCGGGCGGGTCGGGCACGGCCGGGCTGCATCCGGACGGACCGGGACCGGACGGACCGGAGCCGGACCGGCGGGTGCCGGACGGGCCCGCCGCGCCGCAGCCGCTCGGCGTCGCCGTCACGCCCACCGGGAACGCCGACGTCGACGCCCAGCTGCGGCGCCTCGCCGACGCCGACCACCTCGCCGCGAGCGGGCACCTGGAGGTGTACGAGGATGTGCACCGGGGACTGCGCGACGCGCTGGCCGCTCTCGACCAGCGCCCCGGTCCCGCCGGCCCGCCCGGCGCACCCCGGTCCCCGCAGCCGTCCGCAACGTACGACAACAGGAGCTGAACCACAGGTGGCAGGTGTGGCACGACGCCGACTCGACGCGGAGCTGGTGCGTCGCAAGATGGCCCGGTCCCGCGAGCACGCGAGCCAGCTGATCGCCGCGGGGCGGGTGACCGTCGCCGGGGCGACGGCGACCAAGTCCGCCACCCAGGTGGAGACCAGCGCGGCCCTGGTCGTGCGCGCCGACGACAGCGACCCCGACTACGTCTCGCGCGGCGGCCACAAGCTGGCCGGGGCGCTCGCCGCGTTCACCCCCCTCGGCCTGAAGGTGGCCGGCCGCCGCGCGCTGGACGCGGGCGCCTCCACCGGCGGCTTCACGGACGTGCTGCTGCGCGCCGGGGCCGGGCACGTCGTCGCCGTGGACGTCGGGTACGGACAGCTCGCCTGGTCGCTGCAGAGCGACGACCGGGTCACCGTCAAGGACCGTACGAACGTCCGCGAAATGACGCTGGAGCAGATCGACGGCGTACCCGTCGACCTCGTCGTCGGCGACCTGTCCTTCATCCCGCTCGGCCTGGTGCTGCCCGCGCTCGTGCGCTGCGCGGCGCCCGACGCCGACCTGGTGCTGATGGTCAAGCCGCAGTTCGAGGTCGGCAAGGAGCGGCTGGGCAGCGGCGGCGTGGTGCGCAGCGCCGAGCTGCGGGCCGAGGCGGTGCGCGGCGTCGCGGAGCGGGCCGCCGCGCTGGGCCTGGGCGTGGCCGGGGTGACCGCGAGCCCGCTGCCCGGTCCCTCCGGCAATGTCGAGTACTTTCTGTGGCTGCGTGCCGGGGCGGCTGCACTGGACCCGGCGGATGTCGACCGAGCAGTGGCGGAGGGGCCCCGTTGACCAGTTCTGAAACATCCGGAGCGGCCGGGACGGCCGATACGGCCGGCGCGCGTACCGCGGCGTCGGCACACGGCACCGGCCGGACAGCGGCGGACGGGCAGCGCACCGTCTTCCTGCTCGCGCACACCGGCCGCCCCGCGGCCGTGCGCAGCGCCGAACTCGTCGTCCAGGGGCTGCTGCGCAGCGGCATCGGCGTACGGGTGCTGGCCGAGGAAGCGGCCGACCTGCCGCTGCCGGCGTCGGTGGTACGCGTCGAGTCCGAGCAGTGCGCGGCCGAGGGCTGCGAACTGCTCGTCGTCCTCGGCGGCGACGGCACACTGCTGCGCGGCGCGGACTTCGCCCGGACGTCCGGGGTGCCGATGCTCGGCGTCAACCTCGGCCGGGTCGGCTTCCTCGCCGAGGCCGAACGCGACGACCTGGACAAGGTCGTCGACCGGGTCGTCACCCGCTCCTACGAGGTCGAGGAGCGGATGACCCTCGACGTGCTCGTCCGCAACAACGGCAGCATCGCGCACACCGACTGGGCGCTGAACGAGGCGTCGGTGGAGAAGGCCGCGCGCGAACGCATGCTGGAGGTCGTCACGGAGGTCGACGGGCGGCCCGTCTCGCGCTTCGGCGGCGACGGCGTGGTGTGCGCGACACCGACCGGCTCCACCGCCTACGCCTTCTCGGCGGGCGGCCCGGTGGTCTGGCCCGAGGTCGAGGCGCTGCTGATGGTGCCGATCAGCGCCCACGCGCTGTTCGCCAAGCCGCTGGTCACCTCGCCGGACTCGGTGCTGGCGGTGGAGGTGCAGCCCAAGACGCCGCACGGTGTGCTGTGGTGCGACGGCCGCCGCAGCGTCGAACTCCCCGCCGGCGCCCGCGTCGAGGTCCGCCGCGGCGCCGTCCCCGTACGCCTCGCCCGCCTGCACCACGCCTCCTTCACGGACCGTTTGGTCGCCAAGTTCGCCCTGCCGGTGGCGGGGTGGCGGGGGGCACCGCAGTAGGGGGTTTGTGGGCTTCGTCCGGGGCAGGGGCCCGGGTTCACAGCGGTTTGTACGGGTCGTGGTCCTGGGCCTTGCGCGCAGGACCACGGCCACGGCCGCGAGCGTCGCCAGCAGGCCGTAGATCAGTGCAGGCGTGGGCTGTTCCGGGTAGCCGGGGAACAGTGACTGGGCGAGGTTGATCGTGGTGTGTACGACGACCGCGATGAGTACCGTGCCGCCGGCGTTGGCGACCAGCCGGACGATCAGGACCCGCACCGCGACCGACCCGAGCACCTGGCCGGCGATCCACGGGGCCGACCTGCCCGCCTGGACATACGCGACCAGGTGCCAGGCCGCCCATGTCAGCCCGATCACCAGCCCGGCGCCGAGCGCCCCGTAGCGCTCCTGGACGGGCCGCAGGAGGTAGCCCGTCCAGCCCGCCTCCTCGGCCAGTGCGGCGAGGAGGTACAGGGCGAGCAGCAGCGGTATGGACGCGAGCGGGGAATGCGACCCGCTGGGTGGTCTCCCGGTCAGCGTTATCAGCCCGTATGTCACGAGCAGCAGGGCCGGGACCAGGAGGACGGCGGTGACCCAGCAGGCCCGACGCGTGGTTCCGGCTCCGGAGAGGGTCCGCTTCATCAGCCGCCGCACCCCGGCCCCGCCCTCCTCCCGGAAGACGAGGAGCGCGGCCACCGTGACCGGCAGGACGAACTGGAACGCGCTCACCGGCATGCCCATCGGCAGCGAGCCGGTCCGGTCGACGGCAGCCCCGGCCAGCCAGAACGGGACGGAGAGCACGGTCAGCAGCGTGACGAACGCCAGCGGTGCTCTGCCGTTCGCCGGGGTGCTGGTCATGGCTTCGCCGGACGGTCGGCGGACAGCAGGGCGCGAGCCCGCGCGAGGGCCGGATCGCGCCGGGACGCCAGGTCCGCGGGGGCGAAGACCGGCGTGCGGACGGTCGGGGGTATGCCCGTGCCGTCGAAGGTGCGGCCGTCGGCGGTCAGGAACTCCTCATTCGGCAGGGCGAACTTCCAGCCGTTCGGCAGCGTGCGGTCCAGGGTGTCGGAGAAGACGCCTTGGGTGTTCTCGCCGATCCGGGCCGGTGCGGGCGTACGGCCCAGCAGGGACTGGGTGAAGGTCTCGCCCGCGCTGATCGTCAGCGGCCCGGTCAGCAGCGCCAGCGGACCCGTGTAGCGCGGGCCGTCGTGCGGGCGTATCCGCGCGGGCTGGTCGGGGGTGAACTTCCGCGCGTCAGCGGGGTCGTTGCGGGCGTGTTTGCGGTAGGCGAGGTACGAACGGCCGGTCAGCCGGGCGGCGACGCGCAGCCCGAGCCGGTCCGAACCGCCGCCGTTCAGCCGCAGATCGACGACGAGGCCGCGCAGCGCCTTCGGGCCGGAAGTACGGGCTTTGGTGAACACCGCGTCCAACGCGCGGTCCAGCTCCGCCACATCGCTGTCATGATCCTCCCGGTCCGTGTAGCCGTGGAAGGACGTGATGCGCAGATAGCCGAGCCGGTCGGGGAGGTCGGCGTACGAGAGGGCTCCGCCGGCCCATTGCTGACGCGTGACACCCGGGCCGAGCCCGGCGGCGATCGCCGCGTCCACCTGCTTGAGGAACGCCGGGGTGGGGACGGTCGTCCCGGGCCGCGCGCCCGCGTACATCCGGCCGGGGCCCGCGGACAGGCGGGTGTGCCCGTCGTGCAGCGGCGCGATCATTTCGCGCAGGATCGCGAAGAGTTCGTCGTCCGTGGTCCGCGCCGTGACACGCGGCCGGTAGCGGTCGCGGACCGCGGACCAGTCGGTCTTCTTGGCGGCGAAGAACGGGTAGTTCTCGGCGTAGGTGCGCCAGAAGACGTCGAAGACCGTACGCGGGTCCTTCGCCGGGCGCTGGTGGCAGCGGGCGGGCAGCCCGGCGATCCGGTGCAAAGTGCGGTGGCCGACGTTGTCCTGAATGCTCAGACGGGCTGCGTCGCCGCCGCGCGGTACGACCGTGATGCGCGCGCCGTCCGGCACGGCGAAGTCGGCCCGGCCCCTGGCACCCGGCGGGCCCGTACGGACGCCGCGCACGGAGCCGGGGAGGCAGCTGACGGCCGTGGTCTCATACGTACGCAGCTGACGGCCGTCGATCGTGACGAGGGTGCCGTATCCGTCCGTCCGCCATACGCCCTCCAGGGAGGCCGATGCGGGCGGCTGGGCTGAGTGGCCCGGCTGGTCCGTGTGTGCCGAGGCGGGAGGCGTGCAGGCGGCGGTCAGGGTGGTCAGGGCGGTCACGGTTGCCAGGGCGGCGAGGGTGGCTCTGGAGGGCCGTGAGCGGGTGGTGCGGCGGGTGGTCGACCACGTCGGTCCCGGCCGGTGCGGGTGCGGGTGAGAGGGCAGGTGCTGGTGAGTGTGCGGGCGCGTGGCCATGATTGTGTCCCCGATGGTGTTTCGCAGTTCGTCGGTGAGGCGCCGGGCCGGTCAGGCCGCCGCCAGCGTCTCCGTCGCGCGGCGGCGCAGGGTCGCGTGGACCGGGAGGCCGGTGGCGAGCAAGGTCAGCAGGAGTACGCCGCCGGATATGCCGAGGGCCGTCGTCCAGGGGAGGTACGGCAGCGCGCTTCCGTACGCGGACCGCAGGAGCGGGGCCAGGGTGCAGAGCGCGATGGCGGTGCCCAGGAGCAGGGCCGTGGCCGCGACGACGGCCGACTCCCAGGCGGCCATGGACCGCAGCCGCAGCGGATGGGTGCCGATCAGGCGGAGCAGCGCCAGGTCGCGGCGGCGCTCGGTGGTGATCATGGCGAGGGTGTTGGCGGCGGCGATGGCGGCGAAGCCCGCGTACAGACCGGTGACCGCGTAGTCCATCCAGACCGACGGTGCCGGGCCCGCGGAGCCGGTGCGGTGCAGGGCGGTGGTGTGCATCGCGATCTTCGTCGTGCCGAATGCGACGACCAGCACCAGCGGGACCACGGCGGCGGAGAAGCGGCGCGACTGGGTCGTCACGTTCAGCATGGCCAGTTCGGCGGAGCTGCCGAGGCGGCCCGCCGACCGGGCGACCAGCCAGGCCACCGGGCCGATGATGCGGGGCCCGAGCAGGCCGACGCCGAAGCAGAACAGCAGCAGCACGAGGAACGAGCCCTGGCCCGCCTTCTCCGGCCGCCCGGACAGGACCGAGGAGACGACCACGCCGCCCGCCACCGCGGCCAGCCCCAGCGGCAGCCGCAGCAGCCCCAGCTCGCGCCGGCCCGCCGCGGCCTCCTCCAGGGCGCGCGCGGGACGCAGCCCGGCGAAGCGGCTCGCCGCGAGCACGCCCGCGAGGGCCGAGGTGACCGTCGCCACCGCCAGGCACACGGGCAGCGCCACCCAGCTGAACGTGAAGACGACGCCGGGCGGGACCAGGCCGTGGTCCGCCATGCCCGCGAACCACCAGCGCGCCAGCACCCCGCCGAGCGCGAACCCGGCCACCGCCGACGGCACCGCGGCCGCCACGGCCTGCGCCGCGACCGCGCGCCGGATCTGCCACGGCCGGGCGCCGATCGCGCGCAGCATCGCGAATTCGCGGTGCTGCTGGGTGACGGCCGTGCCCATCGTCGAGGCGATCACGAACACCGACAGATAGACCGAGACGATCAGGAAACCGGCGGCCATGATGCCGATCTCGGAGGCGGCCATGGCGCGCCGGGCGGCGGGCGGGACGCCTTCCGCGCCGGTCGCCGCCAGCAGCATGGTCGAGGCGCTGACCACGGTGGCCGCGAACAGGGCCGCGAGCGCCGTGCCGGTGAAGGACGCCCGGTGCCCGCGCAGCGCCGCCCGCGCCAGCCCGCTGGTCGCCCGGCCCTTGGCCGGCGGGCCGGGCCGGTCGGCTCCGGCCCCCGCCCCGCTTCCCGTCCCGGCGCGGAACCCCGCCCCCGCACGGGGTCCCGCCCCACTTCCCCCGGACATCTGCACACCCTTCCGATCGTGTTCTCTTTCCAGCGTGACGGGCGGGGCGGGGGCTCCACCATGAGGTATCCACCCGTTCCTGGGGTGGGGTTTTCCGCAGGACGCAGGGCCGGGGCGAGGGGCGGCCGTCGCGGGGCGGGCCCGGGACCTCGTAAGGTCGTATCCGTGTTGGAGGAGATGCGGATCAGGTCCCTGGGCGTCATTGACGATGCCGTCGTCGAGCTGTCGCCGGGTTTCACGGCGGTGACCGGCGAGACGGGCGCGGGCAAGACCATGGTCGTCACCAGCCTCGGGCTGCTGCTCGGCGGGCGCGCCGACCCCGCCCTGGTGCGGATCGGCGCCAAGTCGGCGGTCGTGGAGGGCCGCATAGCGGTCGGCCCCGCGGCACCGGCCGCGGTGCGCGCCGAGGAGGCGGGCGCCGAGCTGGACGACGGGACGCTGCTGATCAGCCGCACGGTCTCGGCCGAGGGCCGCTCGCGCGCGCACGTCGGCGGGCGTTCCGTACCGGTCGGACTGCTGGGGGAGTTGGCGGACGACCTGGTCGCCGTGCACGGCCAGACCGACCAGCAGGGGCTGCTGCGCCCGGCCCGCCAGCGGCAGGCCCTGGACCGTTACGCGGGCGACGCGGTGTCCCTGCCACTCGCCGAGTACACCGCCGCCTACCGCCGTCTGCGCGCCGTCACCGCCGAGCTGGACGAGCTGACCACCCGGGCCCGTGAGCGCGCGCAGGAGGCCGACCTGCTGCGCTTCGGCCTGGAGGAGATCGCCGCGGCCGGACCGCAGCCCGGCGAGGACACCGAGCTGGCCGCCGAGGCCGAACGGCTCGGCCACGCGGAGTCCCTGGCCTCCGCCGCCGCGGCCGCGCACGCCGCGCTGGCCGGCAACCCCGAGGACCTGGAGGCCGTGGACGCCACCACCCTGGTCGCGGGCGCGCACCGGGCGCTGGGCGCCGTACGCAGCCACGACCCGGCGCTGTCCGCGCTCACCGAGCGGCTGGGCGAGATCGGCATCCTGATGGCGGACGTGGCGGGCGAACTGGCCAGTTATGCGGACGGGCTGGACGCGGACCCCCTGCGGCTGGCGGCCGTGGAGGAGCGCCGCGCCGCCCTCACGCACCTGACGCGCAAGTACGGCGAGGACATCGCCGCCGTGCTGGCCTGGGCCGAGGAGGGCGCGGCCCGCCTCGCCGAACTGGACGGCGACGACGACCGGATCGGCGAGCTGACCGCCGAGCGGGACGAGCTGCGCGCGGAACTGGGCCGCCTGGCGCAGGCGTTGACGGACGCCCGCGAGGCGTCGGCGAAGCGATTCGCCGACGCGGTGACGGCCGAGCTGGCCGAGCTGGCCATGCCGCACGCCCGGGTGAGCGTACGGATCACCCAGACCGAGACCGCCGACGAGGACGACGGCATCGAGGTCGGCGGCCGTACGGTCGCCTTCGGCCCCACCGGCGCCGACGAGGTGGAACTCCTCCTCGCGCCGCACCCCGGCACCCCGCCCCGGCCGATCGCCAAGGGCGCCTCGGGCGGTGAACTCTCCCGCGTGATGCTCGCGGTGGAGGTCGTCTTCGCCGGTTCCGACCCGGTACCGACGTATCTGTTCGACGAGGTGGACGCGGGCGTCGGCGGCAAGGCGGCCGTGGAGGTCGGCCGCCGGCTGGCACGCCTGGCCCGGTCGGCGCAGGTCGTGGTGGTCACCCATCTCCCGCAGGTCGCCGCGTTCGCCGACCGCCAGCTGCTCGTGGAGAAGACCCACGACGGCTCGGTGACGCGCAGCGGCGTCACGGTCCTGGAGGGCGAGGAGCGGGTCCGCGAACTGTCCCGCATGCTCGCGGGCCAGGAGGACTCCGAGACCGCCCGGGCCCATGCGGAGGAACTCCTCGAAACCGCCCGTGCCGGACGCTGAACCGGCAGGGGAAACCATCCCCCTGACCGGTACCGGCCCTAGCCTGACGACCATGATCGCAATGCTGCCCAAGGCCCTTCCCCTCGGTACCGCCGCGGCCGTCACCCGTGCCGCGTACGGCCTGCTCCGGCGCCGGGCGCCCGGCGGGCGTGGACGCTGGGAGCGGACGAACTACGCAGGCCGCACGGTCGACCTGTACAGCGGCCCGGCCGTTGTGCTGGGCACCGCCGCCGCTGCCGTGACCGCGCCGGGGCTGCCCGCCCGTACGCGCGGCGCGGCGGCGCTGGCCGTCCTGGCGGCGGGCGGCTGCGGCCTGTACGACGACCTCGCCGGGGCGGGCGACCCGCGGCGCGGCTTCCGGGCGCATGTGTCGGCCCTGCGCGACGGGGAGTTGACCAGCGGTGCGGTGAAGCTGTTCGGCATCGGCGCGGCCGGGCTGGCCGCCGGGGCGCTGCTCAAGGACCGGCCGCTGGACAAGGTGCTGGCGGGAGTGGTGATCGCGGGCGCCGCGCACTTCGTGAACCTGGTGGACGTACGGCCGGGCCGGGCGCCCGCCGCCACGCTCGCCGCCGCGGCGCCGGGTCTGCTGCGCAGCGGACCGGCCGGGGCCCTGTCCGCCGCCCCGGCAGGGGCCGCGGCCGCGGTCCTCGCGGACGACCTGGGGGAGCGCATCATGATCGGCGACGCGGGCGCCCACGCGCTGGGCGCGGGCCTCGGCCTCGCCATCGCCGCCGGATACGGCCGTACGGGGCTGGCCGCGCACGCCGCCGCCCTGGTCGTGGCCGCCGCGGCCGGTGACCGGATCAGCCGGGCGGCGGGTGCCGCCGGCGCGTAACGGCCGGACCCCGCACCAGGTCACTGCCGCTGGGCCAGAGGAGTGGCCGGTTTGTCGCCCATATGGGTGGTCGCGTGAGTGTATGGGCGATGTGCGCCTTTGGAACGGCCCGTCGGCGGTGCCGCATTCACGGCCGGGGCTGGCATCCTGGGCCCAGCGTGTGCGGCGCACGGCCGCGCGCCGCCCCCCACGGGCCTCGCCCCGGGCGGCGGCGGGCCCCGCGGCGCCGCCCGACCTGCCACCGATCCTGGAGCCCCGCCCACGTGACCAGTACCCCGGCCCCGCCGCACGGACAGTCGCCGCTGCGCACGGTTCAGGTGCTGGGCCGCGGCGGCGCGGGCAGCGCCGCCCACGTCCGTTCGCTGGCCGCCGGGCTGGTGGCCCGTGGGGTCAGGGTGACGGTGTGCGCCCCGCCCGATACGGATGGCGCGTACGACTACACCGACGCGGGTGCCCGGTTCGTGCCCGTACCGCCGCGCGCCGACCCGGCGAGCGTCACCTCGCTGCGCGCCGCCTGCGGGGACGCCGACCTGGTGCACGCGCACGGCCTCCGGGCGGGCCTGCACGCGTCGTTGGCCCTCCAGGGCACGCGGGGCCGCCAGGTGCCCCTCGTGGTCACCTGGCACACCAAGGCACCCACGGACGGGCCGGGTGCCCGCCTCGTCCGCCTGCTGGAACGGCGCGTGGCGCGGGCCGCCGCGGTCGTCCTGGGCGCCTGCTCCGACTTGGTGGACCGGGCGCGCGAGCGCGGCGCCCGGGACGCGCGCCTGGCGCCCGTCGCCATTCCGGCGCCCCGTCCGGGCGGCCGCCCGCTCACCGCAGAGGACCGCCCGGCCCACAAGCTGCGTGCCGAACTGGGCGCCGTCGACCGCCCCTTGGTCCTCGTCGTCGGCCGCCTGGAGACGCATCAGGGACACGACCTGCTGCTGGACGCGGCGCACGCCTGGTGCGCCCTGGACCCGCAGCCGATGGTCGTGGTCGCGGGGGAGGGCGGGCTGCGGGCGTCGCTCCAGCGGCGTATCGACGTCGAGGGGCTGCCGGTACGCCTGCTGGGCCGCCGCGACGACGTGCCCGAACTCCTCGCCGCCGCCGACCTGCTGGTGCTGCCGAGCCGCTGGGAGGCCCGCTCGCTGATCGCCCAGGAGGCGCTGCGGGCCGGGGTCCCGCTGGTCGCCACCGATGTCGGCGGCACCCGCGAACTGGTCGGCCGCGCCGCCGAACTGGTCCCGTACGGAGACGCCGCCGCGCTGGCCCGTACGGTCCTCGGCCTGCTCGCCGACCCCGCCCGCCGGGACGCGCTCGCCGCGGCCGGACGCGCGCAGGCGGCGGGCTGGCCGACCGAGGATGCGACGGTCGCGCAGGTGTTGAGTGTGTATGACGAGTTGATGCAGCGGCGGGAGGGCTGAGTGCCCGCGAAAAACGGGGCGCCCCCGCAGGGCGGCGGTGGGTAGAGTCGCCCGGCACCGCGGGTGATCATCGGCCGCGGTCCGGTACATCCCGTACGACAGGAGGCCCCAGTGACCGCCGCTCTTCTCGGCTTCGCGCTCTTCGCCCTGCTGGTGTCGATGGCCCCCGGGCCGGACACCCTGCTGGTGTTGCGCAACTGCCTGCGCGGCGGCAGACGGGCCGGGGCGGCCTCCGCGCTCGGTTCCGCGGCGGGCTCGCTGGTCTGGGCGGCCACCGCGGCGGCCGGGCTGGCGGCGGCGCTGCAACGCTGGGACGCGGCCTTCATGGCCGTACGGCTGGTGGGTGCGGCCTACCTGGTGGTGCTGGGTGCGCAGGCTCTGTGGACGTACCGGAAGGCGGCCACGGGCGCGACGGAGGCGATGAGGGAGCACACCGGAGGCGACGCGGCGGCGCTCGGCCCGCTGCGCGCGTTCCGGCTGGGGCTCTTCGGCTGCCTGCTCAACCCGAAGGTCGGGATCTTCTTCGTCGCCGCCGTCCCCCAGTTCCTGCCGGAGGGGCACTCGGCGTTCGCGGTGACGCTCCTCTTCGGAGCGGTCGACGCCGTGATCGCGGGGACTTGGCTGCTGCTGGTCGCCGTGTGCGCCGGACGGCTGCTGGAGTGGCTGCGGCGGCCCAAGGTGCACCGCAACCTGGAGCGCGGCACCGGCGGCGTCCTGCTGGCGCTGGGCATCGGCACGGCGGCCGAGACGCTGCGGGCCTGAGCGGGCGCCTTACGGGACGCCCTCACCCCCGGTCCGTATGGCGCCGCGCCCGCAGCGCCAGCCGCAGCCCGAGGACCGTCTGCGGGTCGTCCAGGTCCGTGCCCAGCAGTTGGGCGATCCGGGCCAGCCGGTCGTAGAGCGTCTGCCGGTTGACGTTGAGGTCGCGGGCCGTCTCCGCCTTGCGCCCGGCGCTGGCCAGGTACGCCTCCAGCGTCGGCAGCAGCGGCTGGCGGGCGGACCGGTCGTGGAGCAGCAGCGGGCCGATGGCACGGTCCACGAAGTCCGTCAGCACGCCCTGTTCACCGTGTTCGCGCATCCGCCAGAGCAGCAGCTCGATGTCCAGCCGGCGCGCGTCGTACCAGGGCTGCTCCGGCAGGCCCTGCGCGGCGGCCGACGCCTCCGTCGCGTGCGCGAGCCCCGGGCCCGCCGCCGCCCAGTCGCCCGCCGCGCCGACCACGACCACCGGGCGCCGCGCCGCCGGGCGGTCGGCCCCGGCCCGTACGACACCTGCGCGCAGCGCCTCGGCGACCCGGTCGGCGACGGCCGTACGGTCCTGGCCCGCGCGCGGCGCCACGAGCAGCGGCACCCGGCCCTCCACCGGACGCACCCCGAGCAGGACGGGCACGCCCAGGGCGGACAGTTCCTCGCGCAGGGCGCGGGCCAGCACCGCCCAGCTGCCCGGCGCGGGCAGCTGTGAAGGCAGCCGCATGACCACGGGCACGATCGGTTCACCACCCGGCCGGAA
The DNA here is from genome assembly GCF_001279365.1 of Streptomyces sp. NRRL F-5755. Taxonomy (NCBI): domain Bacteria; kingdom Bacillati; phylum Actinomycetota; class Actinomycetes; order Kitasatosporales; family Streptomycetaceae; genus Streptomyces; species Streptomyces sp. NRRL F-5755. The sequence goes on from NZ_LGCW01000001.1 coordinate 28,074, forward strand.
GCCCAGCAGACGGGCCTGCGCCGGGGCCTCGCCCGCGGTGATCCGGCCCTCCGCCAGGTCGGCCAGGAAGTCGCCGCGTCCGCGCGCCGCCAGCATCTCTTCCTGCCGGGACTGGAGCATCACGACGGCGAGCAGGTCGGCCAGGCGTTCGGCGGCGATCCGGTGCACCGGCGCCACGGGCCCGTTGACGGGCAGCAGGACCAGCCGGGCCCGTACGGCGTCCGGGCCGGGCCCGCCACCGGGCACGTCCACCCGCAGGCCGGTCTCCCGCAGCCCCTCCCACGCCTGGAGGGGATCGGCGTCCGCGGCTCCGCCGTCGTCCGGGCCCGCCGCGTAAAGGGGGCTGCCATCGGGGGCCTCCAGGCAGAGCGGGTTGCCCGTGAAGGCGGCCAGCCGCCGCAGCACCTCGGGGGCGCCGCCGCCGCGCAGCAGCACGTCCGTACAGCTGCGCAGCAGCTCGTCGGCCTGGCGCAGCAGCAGGTAGTGGCTGTTGACCAGCTCGGTGTGGATCTCCTCGGTGACGACGACGTACGGCACCTCGCGGTGCAGCTGCACCAGGGGCAGGCCGCAGGCCCGCGCGCTGTCGACGACGGCGGACGGCAGCGCGTCGAAGCGGGAGCCCAGCTCCACCACGAGGGCGGCGATCTCGCGGTCGGCCAGCTCGCGGACGAAGGCACGCTGCTCGGAGGGACGGGCGCCCAGGCCGAGGCCGGTGGTCAGCAGCAGCTCACCGCCCTTGAGCAGCGAGGCGATGTGCGGCACCTCGCCCGCGTGCACCCAGCGCACGGCGCGGTCCAGGCGGTCCTCACCGGCCAGCACCTCGGGCAGCCCACGCCGCAGCGCGGGCAGCTCCAGCGCCCTGCGCACCGTGATCACCGCTTCGATCTTCGCTTCCGGCCCCATGGCGTCGAACGGTACCCGCAGCCCGCTATCCGGACGTACCGAGCCGCGGACGACCCGGCCGGCGCCCCGGGTCCCGCCCCGTCCCCCACCCCCGGTCTCCGGCTTACCCGGACTCCCGCACCACCAGCGTCGCCGCTGTGACCACCGGGGCTGGCTCGTCCCGTGCGGCTCCCGGCCCGGCTCCAGGCGGCGCAGCAGTAGCCGTGCCATCAGGCGGCCCTCGCCCCCGGTCTCCAGCTCACCCCGACTCCCGCACCACGAGTGTCGCCGCCGTGACCACCGGGGCCAGCTCGCCCCGCGAACCCCCGGGCCCGGCGCCAGGCGGCTGCCATCATCCGGCCCATCACCTCCACGTCCTGGCGCACAGTGATCAGCGGTGGGTCCGCTACCCGGACGTACCAAGCCGCGGACGGCCCGGCCCCCGCCCCCACCCCCAGCTCACCCCGACTCCCGCACCACCAGCGTCGCCGGAGTGACCACCGGAGCCAGCTCGGCCCGCGCAGCCCCCGGCCCCGGCGCCAGACGCCGCAGCAGCAGCCGTGCCATCAGCCGCCCCATCTCCTCCACGTCCTGGCGCACGGTGGTCAGCGGCGGGTCCGTCCACGCCGCGGGGTCCAGGTCGTCGTACCCGACCACGCCCACGTCCTCCGGCACCCGCCGTCCGTGCGCCCGCAGTGTCCGCAGGGCGCCGGAGGCCATCAGGTCGGAGCAGACGAAGACGCCGTCCAGGTCCGGGGCCGCGGCGAGCAGTTCGGCCATGGCGCGCTCGCCGCCCTGTGCGGTGAAGCCGCCGTCCGCGATCAGCCGGGGGTCGGCCGCGGCGGGGGCCAGGGCGTCGCGGTAGCCGTCCAGGCGGTCCTGGGCGGAGGTCTGGTCGAGCGGGCCGGTGATCACGGCGATCCGGCGGCGGCCGCGGGCGCGCAGATGGCGTACGGCCTGCCGGGCGCCGTCGCGGTTGTCGGTGTCCACGTACAGCGCGTCCTCGGCGCCCGCCCAGCCGGGGCGGCCGCCGTAGACCGTGGGCAGGCCGGACGCCTCGGCCATGGCGGGCAGCGGGTCGTCGCGGTGCAGCGAGAACATCAGCACGCCGTCGGCGTGCCCGGCGGACAGGTAGCGGCCGGTGCGCTCGTGGTCGGCGCGGGTCTCCTGGAGGAGGAGCAGCAGCTGGGTGTCGGCGGCGGACAGTTCCCGGCTGATGCCGCGCAGTTGGCGGCCGAAAAACGGGTCGGCGAAGACCCGGGTCTCCGGTTCGGCGATCACCACGGCGACCGCGCCGGTACGCCGGGTCACCAGTGAGCGGGCCGCGCTGTTCGGTACGTATCCCAGGTCGGTGACCGCGCGCCGGACCCGTTCGCGCACCTCACCGCGTACGCCGGCACCGCCGTTGACCACGCGTGAGACCGTGGCGCGCGAGACGCCGGCCCGGGCGGCGACGGCTTCCAGCGTCGGCCGCCGCCCATTTGATGCGTGCACCATTCAACCCCCGAAGTCGGAATCGGGCCAACTCCTGCGACGATGCCAAGCCTTGACGGCTCGCCGGGAAGTCGGCACTGTGTGCCCCTACACGGCGTGAGAGCGCTCTCAATCCTTTCAGGCCGCGTGCGTGAACGGAACTCCTCATCACCCCCACCCCGTCGAGGAGCACATGTCATGAACACGAAAATACCGACAGGGAGGCGGCTGCGGGCGAGAACCGCGGCAGTGCTCGGTTCGCTCGGCGCCGCCCTCGCCCTCGTCGTCGCCTGGCCCACCGCCCAGCCCACCGCCACGGCCGGCGAGCCGGCGGCCAAGTTCGCGGAAGTCTGGCGCACCGATTTCAACGGCCCGGCCGGCTCCCGCCCGTCGTCCGGTGACTGGATCACCGACACCGGCACCGGCTACCCGGGCGGCCCCGCCAACTGGGGCACCGGCGAACGCCAGACCTACACCGACCGCCCCGAGAACCTCCAACTCGACGGCGCCGGGCATCTGAAGATCACCGCCCTGAAGAAGAACGGCGCCTGGACCTCGGGCCGCATCGAGACCCGCCGCAGCGACTTCGCCGCCCCGGCCCGCGGCAAACTGCGCATCGAGGCGCGCATCAAGATGCCGGACGTCTCCGGCGACGCGGCCCTCGGCTACTGGCCGGCGTTCTGGACGCTCGGCGACAAGTTCCGCGGCAACTACTGGAACTGGCCGGGCATCGGCGAGTACGACATCATGGAGAACGTCAACGGGCACAACCGCGTCTGGGGCGTGCTGCACTGCGGCGTCAACCCCGGCGGCCCCTGCAACGAGTCGCAGGGCAAGGGCAATTCCCGCGTCTGCCCGGGCGCCTCCTGCCAGGCCGGTTTCCACACCTACGCCCTGGAACTGGACCGCACCGGCCCCACCGAATACCTGCACTGGTCCGTGGACGGGCAGCGCTTCCACACCGTCAGCTCCGCCGACATGGACGCCGGCACCTGGGCGAAGACCACCCACCACGGCCACTTCATCCTGCTCAACCTCGCGATGGGCGGCGCCTTCCCGGACGGCGTCGCGGGCCGCGCCACCCCCACCGACGCGACACGCCCCGGCGGCTCCCTGCTCGTCGACCACGTGTCCGTCTCCGTACAGCAAGGAGCCACCGCATGATCTCCCGTCGTACCCTGCTCGGCGGCCTCGCCGCGAGCGCCGCCGCCGGAGCGGGCGCAAGCGTCCTCCTGAACAGCACCGCCGGGGCCGCACCGGTCATCGGCGCGGCGGCGGCCGGACTGCCGCTGCATGTCGTCAACCGGACCGGCCGTTACGCCAACAACGCCATCTGGATCTACATCGTCGGCAACACCGGTGGCCAGCAGGTACGGGTCACCGCGAACGGCGACATCAAGCCCATCGCCCTGTCGGACAACCGCCCGGACGGCTTCACCGACTACGGCATACCGCTCGCCGCGAACGGCGACACCACCCTGCGCATCCCGCGGATGTCCGGCCGCATCTACGCGTCGCTCGGCAGCAAGCTCAAGTTCAAGGCCGTAAAGGACGGCAACGGCCGGCCCGCGCTGGCCTACCCGGCCGGCTGGGTGTCCGGCGACCCCAACTACCAGATCGTGCACGACTGCGCGGAGTTCACGTACGACCAGGCCGGCATGCACTGCAACACCACGGCCGTCGACATGTTCAGCGTCCCGATGTCCATCCGCCTCGTCGGCGCCCGGGACCAGACGGCCGGGGCGCTCAAGGCCGGTGCCCGCTCCCGCATCTTCTCCGAGATCGGCCGCACGCCGGGCTTCGGCAAGCTCGTCGTCGGCGACAAGCGCGTCATCGCTCCCAGCCACGGCCTGGACGCCGGGCTGTTCGACGGGAACTACTTCGCGTCGTACATCGACCGCTCCTGGAACGCCTACACGTCCAAGGACCTGAAGGTCACCACCAACAGGGGCACCTTCACCGGCCGGGTCAGCGGCAACCAGTTCACCTTCCGCGGCCCCGCCCAGTTCTCCATCGCCAAGCCCTCCACCCGCGATGTGCTCTTCTGCCACGGCGCCCTGCAAGCCCCCAACGACGGACTGCGCGGCCCGGTCGCCGCGGTGCTCGGCGCCGCCCTCAACCGCGCCACCCTCGCCGACCACGCGGCCCAGCCCACCACCAACCCGGGCACCTTCTACAAGGGCCGGCTCGCCAACCACTACGCGCGCGTACTGCACGAGCAGTCCGCCGACGGCAAGGCGTACGGCTTCGCCTTCGACGACGTGGGCAACTTCGCCTCGTACATCGAGGACGGCGCCCCGCGCGAGATGACGCTCACGCTGACGGCGTTCTGACCGGCGCGAATACGCGAAGAGGGGTCACGGCCGGTGCCGTGACCCCTCGTCCGTGCGCCGGCTACCCCCCGTACGCCCCACTGGCCGTCAGCCGCAGCGCCGTGTCGATCAGCGGAACGTGGCTGAACGCCTGCGGGAAGTTGCCCACCTGCCGCTGGAGGCGGGAGTCCCACTCCTCGGCCAGCAGACCCAGGTCGTTGCGGAGCGAGAGCAGCTTCTCGAAGAGGATGCGTGCCTCCTCGACGCGGCCGATCATCGCCAGGTCGTCGGCCAGCCAGAACGAGCACGCCAGGAACGCGCCCTCGTCGCCCTCCAGGCCGTCCACGCCCGCGTCCTCGCCCGAGGTCGGGTAGCGCAGGACGAAGCCGTCCTCGGTGCCCAGCTCCCGCTGGATGGCCTCGATGGTGCCGATCACCCGCTTGTCGTCCGGCGGCAGGAAGCCCATCTGCGGGATCAGCAGCAGCGAGGCGTCCAGCTCCTTGGAGCCGTAGGACTGGGTGAAGGTGTTGCGCTCCGGGTCGTAGCCCTTCTCGCACACCTCGCGGTGGATCGTGTCGCGCAGCCGCCTCCAGCGGTCCAGCGGGCCGTCCACGTCACCGGACTCGATCAGCTTGATCGTGCGGTCCACCGCGACCCAGGTCATCACCTTGGAGTGCACGAAGTGCCGGCGCGGCCCGCGCACCTCCCAGATGCCCTCGTCCGGCTCGTCCCAGTGCTTCTCCACCCACTGGATCAGCTTCAGCTGGAGCAGCGAGGCGTAGTCGTTGCGGGCCAGGCCGGTGTTGTGCGCCAGGTGCAGCGCCTCGGTGACCTCGCCGTACACGTCGAGCTGGAGCTGTCCGGCGGCGCCGTTGCCGACCCGGACCGGCCGCGAGTCCTCGTACCCGGTCAGCCAGGTCAGCTCGTTCTCGCCGAGCTCCCGCTCGCCCGCGATCCCGTACATGATCTGAAGGTTCTCCGGGTCGCCGGCCACCGCGCGCAGCAGCCACTCGCGCCAGGCGCGGGCCTCTTCCCGGTAGCCGGTGCGCAGCAGCGAGGACAGGGTGATCGCCGCGTCGCGCAGCCAGGTGAAACGGTAGTCCCAGTTGCGCGAGCCGCCGATGTCCTCGGGCAGCGAGGTGGTGGGCGCGGCGACGATGCCGCCGGTCGGCGCGTACGTGAGCGCCTTGAGCGTGATCAGCGAGCGCACCACCGCGTCCCGGTACGGGCCGTGGTACGTGCAGTGGTCCACCCACTCGCGCCAGAAGTCCTCGGTCGCCTCCAGCGCCGCCTCCGGCTCCGGCACGTGCGGCGGGCGGCTGTGCGAGGGCTGCCAGCTGATCGTGAAGGCGATCCGCTCGCCGGGCCCGACGGTGAAGTCCGCGTACGTCGTCAGGTCCTTGCCGTACGTCTCGGCGTCCGTGTCCAGCCACACCGAGTCGGGCCCGGCGACCGCGACGGTGCGCTCGTCCACCTTGTGCACCCACGGCACCACCCAGCCGTACGAGAACCGCATGCGCAGCGCCGAGCGCATCGGCACCCGCCCGCTGACGCCCTCGACGATACGGATCAGCTGCGGCGTCGCGTCCTCGCGCGGCGGCATGAAGTCGATCACCCGCACCGTGCCGCGCGGGGTGTCCCACTCGGACTCCAGGACGAGCGAGTCGCCCCGGTAGCGGCGGCGGTCGGCGGGCACCGGCGCGCCGTCGGGGCCGTGCGCGGGCCCCATCCGCCAGAAGCCGTTCTCTTCCGTGCCCAGCAGTCCTGCGAAGACCGCGGGTGAGTCGAAGCGGGGCAGGCACAGCCAATCCACCGTGCCGTCCCGGCACACAAGAGCGGCGGTCTGCATATCGCCGATGAGTGCGTAGTCCTCGATGCGCCCGGCCACGTGCATCTCCCGTCGAACTGGAGTGACGCCCCCCATGGGACGTGTGATCTTGTCCGTCCTGCCCATGAAACTCCGCCGAGCAGCGAGTCCGGAAATCGGGCGGGGGTGGTGCCTTGCCGGACGGCCCTAGCGAGTGTCCGAGCAGGATACGACGGAGGACAGTGATCCGCTTGCCGCTGCGGGAGAACGGCACTGCGCCGAACGGGTGGCCTCGGTCACGTGGGGCGCCGTGAACCCCGCGGTGAGCGGCGCGGCCCGTGCGCCGCGAGCGTCGCCGGGCGCGACCATGCCCGGTCGCTGATAGCCTGGTACCCCGTGGACCGGTGGGCCCGGCGCAAGTCACACGGCACCCCCGACCGCAGCGAAGGCACCCCTGACCAGCGCAGGGCGCGGCCGACTCGCACCTCTTCACCACGCGACCACGGGAGCCCCCTCTTGGCCATGCCGCCCAAATCCACGACGACCAAGCACCTCTTCGTCACCGGGGGCGTCGCCTCCTCGCTCGGCAAGGGCCTGACCGCCTCCAGCCTGGGTGCGCTGCTCAAGGCGCGGGGCCTTCGGGTCACCATGCAGAAGCTCGACCCGTACCTGAACGTCGACCCCGGCACGATGAACCCGTTCCAGCACGGTGAGGTGTTCGTCACCAACGACGGCGCCGAGACCGACCTGGACATCGGCCACTACGAGCGCTTCCTGGACGTCGACCTCGACGGCTCCGCGAACGTCACCACCGGCCAGGTCTACAACACCGTGATCGCCAAGGAGCGGCGCGGCGAGTACCTGGGCGACACCGTGCAGGTCATCCCGCACATCACCAACGAGATCAAGCACCGCATCCGCCGGCTGGCCCACGAGGACGTCGACGTCGTCATCACCGAGGTCGGCGGCACCGTCGGCGACATCGAGTCGCTGCCGTTCCTGGAGACCGTCCGCCAGGTCCGCCACGAGGTCGGCCGGGACAACGTCTTCGTCGTGCACATCTCGCTGCTGCCCTACATCGGCCCCTCCGGTGAGCTGAAGACCAAGCCGACCCAGCACTCGGTCGCGGCGCTGCGCAACATCGGCATCCAGCCGGACGCCATCGTGCTGCGCGCCGACCGCGAGGTGCCCACCGCCATCAAGCGCAAGATCTCGCTGATGTGCGACGTGGACGAGGCCGCCGTCATCGCCTGCCCGGACGCCCCCTCCATCTACGACATCCCCAAGGTCGTGCACGCCGAGGGCCTGGACGCCTACGTCGTGCGCAAGCTCGACCTGCCGTTCCGCGACGTGGACTGGACCGTGTGGGCCGACCTGCTGGACCGGGTGCACAACCCGGACCACGAGGTGAAGGTCGCGCTGGTCGGCAAGTACATCGACCTGCCCGACGCCTACCTGTCGGTCACCGAGGCGCTGCGCGCCGGCGGCTTCGCCAACAAGGCCCGCGTGAAGATCAAGTGGGTCACCTCCGACGACTGCAAGACCCCGGCCGGCGCCAAGCAGCAGCTCGCCGACTGCGACGCGGTCTGCATCCCCGGCGGCTTCGGCGACCGCGGCGTGGACGGCAAGGTCGGCGCCATCACCTACGCCCGCGAGAACAAGCTGCCGCTGCTGGGCCTGTGCCTGGGCCTGCAGTGCGTGGTCATCGAGGCGGCCCGCAACCTGGCCGGCATCGAGGGCGCGAACTCCACCGAGTTCGACCCGGCCGCCGCCGACCCGGTCATCTCCACCATGGCCGAGCAGATGGACATCGTCGCCGGCGAGGGCGACATGGGCGGCACCATGCGGCTGGGCATGTACCCGGCCAAGCTGGCCGAGGGCTCGATCGTGCGCGAGGTCTACGACGACCAGCCGTACGTCGAGGAGCGCCACCGCCACCGCTACGAGGTCAACAACGCCTACCGCGGCGAGCTGGAGAAGAAGGCCGGTCTGCTGTTCTCCGGCACCTCCCCGGACAACAAGCTGGTCGAGTACGTCGAGTACCCGCGCGAGGTGCACCCCTACCTGGTCGCCACCCAGGCGCACCCGGAGCTGCGCTCCCGCCCGACCCGCCCGCACCCGCTCTTCGCCGGCCTGGTGAAGGCGGCCGTCGAGCGCAAGACCGGCGCCGCCGCCGGCAAGAAGGGCGCCGCCACGGCGTGACCCAAGGGCGATCGGCCCTCCCACCTGCGGACGGGCACGGATGAGCCGATCGCCGGCGGGTACCGTTGACCGGGGTACGTGGTCCGATTACGGGCCGGGTACCCCGGTCGACTGCTTTGCGGAAGGACATCCACGTACATGGCCATCCAGGACACCCCGGAAGCGTGGCGGGTCACCTCGACCGCGACGCCCTTCACCGGCAAGAAGACCAGCATGCGCACGGACCGGGTCGTCATGCCGGACGGCTCCACCGTCTCCCGCGACTACCAGGTCCACCCCGGCTCGGTGGCCGTCGTCGCGCTCGACGAGGAGGACCGGGTGCTGGTCCTGCGCCAGTACCGCCACCCCGTCCGCCACAAGCTCTGGGAGATCCCCGCCGGGCTGCTGGACGTCCCCGGCGAGCACCCGCTGCGCGCGGTCCAGCGCGAGCTGTACGAGGAAGCGCATGTCAAGGCCGAGGACTGGCGGGTGCTGACCGACGTCTACACCACCCCCGGGGGCTGCGACGAGGCCGTACGGATCTTCCTGGCCCGCGATCTGTCCGAGGTCGAGGGCGAGCGCTTCGAGGCGTCCGAGGAAGAGGCCGACATGGAGCTGGCGCGGGTCCCGGTCGCCGACCTGGTCCGCGGCGCGCTCGCCGGCGAACTGCACAACAACTGCCTGGTGGTCGGGGTGCTCGCGCTGGCCGCCGCCCGCGCGGGGGAGGGCCTGGACGCCCTGCGCCCGGCCGACGCGCCGTGGCCGGCCCGCCCGTTCGAGGCATAGTCCGGAACAGACGCCCGGGGCCGGACGCACGCTCGGGGCCCGCCGCTCCCACCCGTCCGCACCCCCGCGGTCCGATCATGATCTGATCCGGACGGGTGACCCCACCGCCGTGCTCCACCCGGCGCGTGACGGGTCGTGAACTACGCTCGACAGCGTTCCCGTTGGCGACCGCGGCGGGCTCGGCAGAGCCTGTGTCCAAAACCCGGTCGGGGTTCAGGCACAGACTCTTCGCGCAGGTGGACGGGAGCGACCCGTGACGGATCAGGCGGTGGGCGGGGGACACGTCCCGCCGGGGAAGGCGGGCGGGCCCGCGACGGCGGCACGGCAGCGGCCGGGACCGGACGCGGACGGCGCGGCCGCTGACGACGGCGCGCGCGCCGCCGCCGGCCGCCCCGGCACCCGCCGCCCGCCCACCCGCCGGACCGTGCCGCCCGCCGCCACCGCGCCCGGCGGCTTCGTCGGCCGCCGCCGCGAACTGAAGGCCCTGCGCGCCGACATCGCCCGTACCGGCCTGGACACCCTCTCCGGCCGCCGGGGCGCCCGCAGCCGCGTCCTGCTGATCGCCGGGCGGCCCGGTTCCGGACGCAGCGCCCTCGCCGCCGAACTGGCCCGGCAACTCGCCGACGATTACCCCGACGGCGTACTGCGCGCCGCGCTGACCAACCCCGGCGGCGGCCCCGTCCCCCTCGACCTCGTCGCCCGCGACCTGCTCACCGAACTCGGCGCCCCGGTCCAGCCCGGCGCCGCCGAGGACGAACTGACCGAGGCACTGCGCGCGGCCCTCGCCGAGCGCCGCGCGCTGCTCCTGCTGGACGACGCGGCCGGTGCCGAGCAGGTCGAGCCGCTGCTGCCGGACGCCGCCGGCTGCCTCGTCGTCGCGGTCTCCGAAGGCCCGCTCACCGGCATCACGGACGTCCGGCCGTGCACCCTGGGCGGCCTGGACAACGCGTCCGCCGTTGCCCTGCTCAGCCGATACGCCGGCCCCACCCGCATCACCGTCGACCCGCGCTCCGCCGACGCCGTCGCCGAGGAGTGCGGCGGCCGTCCCGCCGCGCTGGTGCTGGCGGGCGGCTGGCTCGCCGAACGGCCCAAGTCCTCCGTCGCCGACCTGCTCCAGGCGCTGCGCGAGGTGCCGGAACAGGCCGGCGAACCGACCGGCGGCCGTCCCCTGGCCCGCGCGTTCCGCCTCGTCTACGACTCCCTGTCGCCGGTCGCCGCCCGTACGCTACGGCTGCTCAGCCTCGCCCCGGCCGGTCTGGCGGACGCGCATATCGCCTCCGCCCTGGCCGGCTGCTCGGTCGCCGCCGCCGAAGCGGCCCTGCGGGACTTCGCGGCCCGGGGCCTGATGCGGCCGGTTCAGGAGGACGGGGCGGAAGCCGCGGAGCCCGACCCGCGCGGGCACGGCTCCGGGTACGCCGGGAGCGCCGGACTCCAGGCGCAGTACGCGATGCCCGGCTGCCTGGCGCCGCTCGTGCGCGCCGCGCTCGACGCGAAGGAACGGCCCGCCGAGATCCAGCTCGCCCGTGCGCGGATGCTGGAGCGCACCGTACGGCTGCTCCAGTCCTGCCGGGCGCTCGGGGAGCCCGCCGGATCACCGGCCCGGCAGAAGGTCGCCGGACTGCCGCGCTCGCTGCGCTTCGCCTCCGCCGCGTCCGCCGCCGCCTGGCTGCGCAGCCGCCGGCCCGCCCTTCTGGAGGCGGCCCGGATCGCCGTCGAGGAAGGCGAGCTGGACACCCTGGACCGGCGGCTGATGGCCGCCATCGTCCGTACGCTCATCGCCCACCAGGGCGCCGAGGCCGCCGCCCCCGATCTCTACGGGCTGCACGGGCTGGTCCTGGAGGTCGCCGAGCGGCGCGGGCTGGCGCGGGAACAGGCCGCCGCGCTGCTCAACCTCGGCGACCTCGACGCGCAGGCCGGGCGGACCACGGACGCGATGGCCCGCTACCGGGGCGCGCTCAGCGCGGCGCGCGAGGTCAGGGACCCCATCGCGACCGTACGGGCACTGGAATCGCTGGGCGGCACCTACACGGAGCTGGGGGACTGGCAGCGGGCCGCCGACTGGTACGGGCGCGCGCTGGAGCTGCGGCTGACCCGCGGCGAGAACGCGGACGGGGCGCGGCTGCACGGCCGCATCGGCGCGGTGCACACCTACGCGGCCCGGTGGGGCGCGGCACTCAAGGAATGGCGGGCCGCCTACGGGGCGTACCGGCGGCTCGGGGATGTGGCGGGCCAGGCACGCGCGCTGGGGGAGGTCGCGCGGGTGCAGGAGTACGCGGGACGGCCCGAGGAATCGCTGCGGACCTGCACCGCGGCCCTGTCCCTGGCCGCGGAGGCCCGGGACGGCCGCCTGGAGGCGGCCCTCCAGCTGCGGATCGCGGACACCCTCGACCGGCTCGGCGACCCGGCCGCCGCCCGGCTGCATCGGGCCATAGGGGAACGTCTCCTCTCAGATCACCCACAGTGACCTACGAAATCGGTGGTGCTCCTCTCAGTAATGGATGCTTTGCAAGGCTAGACAACAGAGAATCCTTAAATAGACTGGCCAGGCCGCGGACACCGCGGTCAGTCCCGGCATGCCTCGCATGCATGGATTTTTCCTGCAAGCTCTCTTACAAGGACCGTGATCGACGTGAAGGTCGGCATCCCCCGCGAGGTCAAGAACAACGAGTTCCGGGTGGCGATCACGCCTGCCGGTGTGCACGAGCTGGTCCGCAACGGCCACCAGGTCTTCATCGAGAAGGACGCCGGCCTCGGCTCCGCCATCCCGAACGAGGAGTACGTCTCGGCCGGCGCCGAGATCCTCGGCACCGCCGACGAGGTCTGGGCCACCGCCGACCTGCTCCTGAAGGTCAAGGAGCCGATCGCGGAGGAGTACCACCGCCTCCGCAAGGACCAGACGCTCTTCACCTACCTGCACCTGGCCGCCTCCCGCGAGTGCACCGACGCCCTCCTGGAGTCCGGCACCACCGCCATCGCCTACGAGACGGTGGAGACCGCGGGCCGCCAGCTGCCGCTGCTCGCCCCGATGTCCGAGGTCGCGGGCCGTATCGCCCCGCAGGTCGGCGCGTACCACCTGATGCGCCAGGCCGGCGGCCGCGGTGTGCTGCCGGGCGGTGTGCCGGGCGTGGCCGCCGGCAAGGCCGTCGTCATCGGCGGCGGCGTCTCCGGCTGGAACGCCGTGCAGATCGCCGTGGGCCTCGGCTTCCACGTCACCCTGCTCGACAAGGACATCAACAAGCTGCGCGAGGCGGACCGGATCTTCGGCACCAAGGTGCAGACGATCGTCTCCAACGCCTACGAGCTGGAGAAGGCCGTCGTCGAGGCCGACCTCGTCGTGGGCGCGGTGCTCATCCCGGGCGCCAAGGCCCCGAAGCTGGTCACCAACGAGCTGGTCGCCAAGATGAAGCCCGGAAGTGTCCTTGTCGACATCGCCATCGACCAGGGCGGCTGCTTCGAGGACTCCCGTCCCACCACCCACGCCGAGCCGACCTTCCAGGTCCACAACTCGGTCTTCTACTGCGTGGCCAACATGCCCGGCGCGGTGCCCAGCACCTCCACCTACGCGCTGACCAACGCCACGCTGCCGTACATCGTGTCGCTGGCCAACAACGGCTGGGTCGAGGCGCTGCGCCGCGACGCCGCCCTCGCCAAGGGCCTGAACACCCACGACGGCAAGGTCGTCTACGGTCCGGTCGCCGAGGCGCACGGCCTGGAGGCCACCGACCTGACCACGCTCCTCGGCTGAGACGTCAATAGCGCGCGTCAATGACGCACTGCCGGCCGGGCCTTGTCCTCAAGGCCCGGCCGCGGCCGTTCGCCGACACGCCGCACGCCCGAAACCGCACGGGCGGTCCTCAACTCGCCGAGAACGTAACCGTTTAACCGATTCGCACACCCTCGAAACCTTGCGCTGATACCGCTTGCACCCTTGACATCGGCATGTTCGATTGCCGACACATCGGGCCGGGTCCGGCGGATTGTGTTGCTGCGAACGCCCGACACGCCATAGAGTCGCCAACCGTCGGCATAGTGCCACGCTGACCTATCGATAAGTTTCCTGGTCACATCCAAGGAGGTAAGACGACTTGTGAATGAGTCGACATTTACTCCCGGAGGTGGTCGACCAGGAGCGGTTGCACGGGGCCAGGGTCCCTCGGGGCTCCAGGCTGTCGGCTCCGTCGCTGTCCACACCTTCGCGACCCAACAGAGCACCACGACGACAGCCCACCAGAGCATGGACGGCCATCACGTGAACGCCATGGCCGGCGACCGGGGCGGCTCCGAACCCACCCGGCTCGCCGACTACGACGACCTGCCCGAGGGGCACTTCTACGACCCGGACGCGGAGTACGAGCCGGACCCCGAATACGCGGCCACGCTCGCGCCGGACGCCGCCCGGCAGCGCCGCGAGCGCGTCGGCCCCACGGGACGCCCGCTTCCCTACTTCCCGATTCCAGGACCGTTGACGGACCACGGACCCGCCAAAATCATCGCGATGTGCAACCAGAAAGGCGGGGTGGGAAAGACCACCTCGACCATCAATCTGGGCGCCGCACTCGCCGAATACGGACGACGGGTCCTGCTCGTCGACTTCGACCCCCAGGGCGCGCTGTCCGTCGGGCTCGGCGTCAACCCGATGGAACTCGACCTGACGGTCTACAACCTGCTCATGGAGCGGGGCATGTCGGCCGACGAGGTGCTGCTGAAGACCGCGGTCCCGAACATGGACCTGCTCCCCAGCAATATCGATTTGTCAGCCGCCGAGGTGCAGCTGGTCAGCGAGGTCGCACGCGAGTCGACCCTCCAGCGTGCGCTGAAGCCGCTGATGGCCGACTACGACTACATCGTCATCGACTGTCAGCCGTCCCTCGGCCTGCTGACCGTCAATGCGCTGACGGCCGCTCACAAGGTCATCGTCCCGCTGGAATGCGAGTTCTTCGCCCTGCGCGGTGTGGCGCTGCTCACCGAGACGATCGAGAAGGTCCAGGAACGGCTCAACCCCGACCTGGAACTCGACGGCATCCTGGCGACCATGTACGACTCGCGGACCGTACACAGCCGAGAGGTCCTGGCGCGCGTCGTCGAAGCCTTCGACAACCACGTCTACCACACCGTCATCGGCCGTACGGTGCGCTTCCCCGAGACCACCGTCGCGGGTGAACCCATCACCACGTACGCGTCCAACTCCGTCGGTGCCGCCGCCTACCGTCAACTGGCCAGGGAGGTGCTCGCCCGGTGTCACGCCGAGTGAGTCTGCCCGGAGCCGACGAATTGTTCCGCACGACCGGGGGGTCGGGGCTGCAGTCCCCGACGCCCCGCAAGACCAGTGGGCCGGCCGCGGCCGGGGGCGGTCCTGGGGCCGCCGTCAACGGGGATGCGCCGCGGGTGCCTGCGCCGGGCGGGCCCGTGGGGCCCGCGGAGACCACGGAGCCCTCGGAACCCTCGCGGGTCGAGGAAACGAACCCGCGGCGGGGTGAGCCGGATGGTTCGGCGCCGGCCGAGCACGGTGGCCGCGGTGCGGAGGCGGCTGCCCCGAAGGGGCGCCGCCGGCAGGAATCCGCGTCCGCCGACGCGGCCGATGGCGGTGCGGTGCCGGCTCGGCGCCGGGGGCGTGGTGCGAACCGTCGTCCCAGTGGGCGTGAGCGGCACGACGAGAAGATCACGGTGTACGTGTCCGCCGAGGAGCTGATGGACCTGGAGCATGCCCGCCTCGTTCTTCGTGGTGAGCATGGGCTTGCGGTCGATCGTGGGCGGATCGTTCGGGAGGCGGTGGCCGTGGTGCTGGCGGATCTGGAGTCTCGGGGGGATGCGAGTATTTTGGTGCGGCGGTTGCGGGGCCGCTGATCGCGGCGAAGCCGCGGGTTTTGGGGGGCCTGGCCCGCGCTTCGCGCGGATACGCATTGGCTGGTCTGTGGGGCGGGGGTGCCCAGGGGGCCATCTCCTCGGCGCCTGGAGCGGCCGTCATGTATGGACGCAACCGGGGCTTCGGTCGCCTGCGGGGAGTGTCCCCCTGCACACCCCCTCCCGTCGGTTTGGCGAGTGCGGGCCGGTGGGGGGAGGGGGTAAAGAAGCCGGGTGCGCGCCCCCCATGTGGTGACGCTCGCCTGGCGTAGGCGCAGGGCCCCGGGCGGCTCCGCCTCGTGCGTAAGGCGCCGCCGGGGTCTGTAAGGACCCCCGCCACGGTGGCGGGAAAGTCGCCTACGGCGCGGGCTCGGGGACACGTAGGGGTCTCCCCGCAGGCGACCGAAGCCCCGGTTGCGTCCAGACTATTCGGCCGCTCCAGGCAACGAGGAGAGACCCCTGCGGGGCCCCGAGCCCCCACCACCGAACCCCGAGCGTCAAGGCGCACCCCCACCGGGGCAACCGCAAACCCACCGGCCAGAACCGCGCGCGCCTTGAGATTCGGCTGCCCCCCGGGAGGGCTACGCTTTGGGGGCTCGTCCGAACCCTTCCCTGGACCATGATGACCACCACCGAAGACCATGCCCCGTCGCTCGCGGACGGTGAGGCCGGTGACGGGAAGTTCACTGTTCGGCTGGAGAACTTCGAGGGGCCGTTCGATCTGCTGCTTCAGTTGATCTCGAAGCACAAGATGGATGTCACCGAGGTTGCCCTGTCCAAGGTGACGGACGAGTTCATGGCGCACATCCGGGCGATGGGGCCGGACTGGGATCTCGATCAGACCACCGAGTTCCTGGTCGTCGCGGCGACGCTGCTCGACCTCAAGGCGGCCCGGCTGCTGCCCGCGGCGGAGGTGGAGGACGAGGCGGATCTCGCGTTGCTGGAGGCGCGTGACCTGTTGTTCGCGCGGCTGCTGCAGTACCGGGCGTACAAGCGCATCGCGGACATCTTCAGCGAGCGGCTGGAGGACGAGGGGCGCCGCTATCCGCGTACCGTCGGACTGGAGCCGCACCACGCCGAGCTGCTGCCCGAGGTCGTGATCAGTATCGGGGCCGAGGGGTTCGCCGGGCTGGCCGTGAAGGCCATGCAGCCGCGGGCGAAGCCGCAGGTGTATGTGGATCACATTCACGCGCCGCTGGTGAGCGTCAGGGAGCAGGCGGAGATGCTGGTGGCGCGGTTGCGTGCGGCCGGTTCGGCCGTGTTCGCGGAGTTGACGGAGGACGCGCCGGACACGCTCACCGTCGTCGCGCGGTTCCTCGCGCTGCTGGAGCTGTACCGGGAGCGGGTGGTGGAGCTGGACCAGGAGCAGGCCCTGGGGGCGCTGACGGTCCGGTGGACGGGTGGTGCGGAGGCCGAGCCGGTGGTCACGGACGAGTTCGACCGGGGGCCGGAACAGCGGGACACGCGGACCGGTGAGAGCGAGGGAGAGCAGGTGGAGCCGGGGTGAGCGGCGTGGAGCAGGAGAGCACGACCGAGGCCGGGTCGGCTGCGGCCCGTCCGGCCGAGGACACGGCGCCGGTGGGCGCGCTCGGCGTCGCGGAGCTGGAGCTGCGGCCCGCGCTGGAGGCGGTGCTCATGGTCGTGGACGAGCCTGCGACGGAGGAGCACCTGGCCAGGGTGCTGGAGCGGCCCCGCCGCGAGGTGGCCCTGGCGCTGCGGGAGCTGTCGGAGGAGTACACGCGGCAGGGGCGCGGGTTCGACCTGCGGCTGGTGGCGGGGGGCTGGCGGTTCTACAGCCGGGGCGCCTACGCGGACGCCGTGGAGAGCTTTGTGCTGGACGGGCAGCAGGCCCGGCTGACGCAGGCCGCGCTGGAGACTCTGGCCGTGGTCGCGTACCGTCAGCCGGTCAGCCGTTCCCGTGTTTCGGCCGTACGTGGTGTGAACTGTGACGGCGTGATGCGCACCCTCCTTCAGCGGGGTCTGGTGGAGGAGGCGGGGACGGAACCCGAAACAGGTGCGATCCTGTACAGGACGACGAACTACTTTCTGGAGCGGATGGGCCTGCGCGGCCTGGACGAGCTCCCGGAGCTCGCTCCTTTCCTCCCGGAGGCGGAGGCGGTCGAGGGGGACTCCCGGGAAGGTGTTCCGTCGTTCGACGTAGACGACAGCGGCGACTCTCAGACGGATCATTGATGCGAAGCAGCGGCAGGAACAACAGGGACGCCGGTAGGGGCAACTACCGGGGTGCGGGCAACAAGAAGGACGAGAAGCAGCAGCGCGCCGGCCGGCCCCGTCCCGAGGAGCGCCGCTACGACGTGGGCGAGGGCGCGGGCCGGGGCGGCTCGGGCGGCCAGGGCGGCTCCGGCGGCCGCGGCGGCTCCGGCGCCCCCGAGCGCAAGGGCCGCGGCGCGGCGGCCCGCGGCGGCGCCAAGGGCGGTCCCCGTACGAGTCCGAAGGGCGGCGGCAAGCCCGGCGGCAAGGGCCAGCAGCGCGGTCGGGGGCAGGCTCCGGCGCGGCCCCGTGAGTACGACGCGCAGGTGGAGGAGCGTAATCGCGCCCGGCACAACAAGCCGCAGATCAAGACGCCGAAGACATTCGGCGACCAGGAGGGGGAGCGCCTGCAGAAGGTGCTGGCCCGGGCCGGTATGGGCTCGCGCCGCGCGTGCGAGGAGCTGATCGACCAGGCGCGTGTCGAGGTCAACGGGCAGATCGTCACCGAGCAGGGGGTGCGGGTCGACCCGGAGAAGGACGAGGTCAAGGTGGACGGCCTGACGGTCGCCACGCAGTCGTACCTCTTCTTCGCGCTGAACAAGCCGGCCGGCGTGGTCTCGACCATGGAGGACCCGGACGGGCGGCAGTGCCTGGGCGACTACGTGACCAACCGCGAGACGCGGCTGTTCCACGTGGGGCGGCTGGACACCGAGACCGAGGGCATCATCCTGCTCACCAACCACGGTGAGCTGGCCCACCGGCTGACCCACCCGCGCTACGGCGTGCAGAAGACGTACCTGGCCGCGATCCAGGGCCCGCTCCCGCGCGACCTGGGCAAGCAGCTGAAGGACGGCATCCAGCTGGAGGACGGCTACGCGCGCGCGGACCACTTCCGCGTGGTGCAGCAGACCGGCAAGAACTACCTGGTCGAGGTGACCCTCCACGAGGGCCGCAAGCACATCGTGCGCCGCATGCTGGCCGAGGCGGGCTTCCCGGTGGAGAAGCTGGTGCGGACGAGCTTCGGGCCGATCTCGCTGGGCGACCAGAAGTCGGGCTGGCTGCGCCGGATGACGAACACCGAGGTCGGGATGCTGATGCGGGAGGTCGATCTGTAGGCGCCGGACGCCTGGCACCGGCCTTGCGAGGTCGTCGGACCACCCCTTATTGTCACTGTGACGATTAAGGGGTGGTTCTTTTCATGGCGTCCGCCGCTACCGGATCGCTCATCGGGCTCGCGCTCGGTGACGCGCTCGGGTATCCGACCGAGTTCCTGGATGTGTCCGCGATCGAGGCCATGTGCGGCCCGTGGCGGGAGATGGCGCTGCCATCGCCCGCGTACGTGACCGACGACACGCAGATGACGATCGCCCTCGGGCTCGGCCTGCGGAAGGCCGCGGCGGGCGCGGGCGGCGCCGGCCGGCTGGACGCCGCGCATCTCGTTCCGCCCGTACGGGAGAAGTACGTCGAGTGGTGGCGTTCCCCGGACAACAACCGGGCGCCGGGCAACACCTGCCTCAGGGCGTGTCAGCTGCTCAGTGACCCCGCGCGGCCGTGGGTGGAGGCCGCCCAGGTCGGTTCGAAGGGGTGCGGTGCGAACATGCGGGTGGCGCCGGTCGGGCTGGTGCCGGAGCTGGGCCCGGAGCAGCGTTCCGGTGCGGCGCAGCTCCAGTCCGCGCTCACGCACGGGCACCCGACCGCGCTCGCGGCCGGCGACCTCACCGCGTACGCCGTACAGCTGCTCGCGGAGGGCGCCCGGCCCGAGGAATTGCCCGGTCTGCTGCGCTCGTACGCGGTCGGCAGCCGTACGGTCTACCGGGGCGACTGGCTGGGGGAGCTGTGGCGCCACGCCCAGGACCCGTCCCCGGAGCACTTCATCGCGCGCGGCTGGGACGACTGCCTCGGCGTGCTGGACCGGCTGGACGCCGCGCTGCGCGCCCCCGACCCGGAGGCCGACCCCTGCCTGGCCACCGGCGCCGGCTGGATCGCCGAGGAGGCGCTCGCCACCGGGCTGCTGTGCTTCCTGCTCTTCCCCGGCGAGCCGCTGACCGCGCTGCGCCGCGCCGCCTGCTCGTCCGGCGACTCCGACTCGATCGCCTGCCTCACCGGCGCCTTCGCGGGCGCCCACCTGGGGGCCGGGGCGTGGCCCGAGGAGTGGGCGGGCCGGATCGAGTACCGCGACGAGCTGCTGGCGCTGGGGAAGGTGTGGGATGTCTGACGGGGCGCGGGGCGGTGCGGTGCTGCGGGCGGCCGGGCTGCCCGATCTGGATCTGGGCGAGGTGACGGACGGGGAGGGCGATCCGCTGGTCTTCGCGACGGTCTCCGGCGCGCACCTGTACGGCTTTCCGTCCTGCGACTCGGACGTGGACCTGCGCGGGGCGCACCTGCTGCCCGCCGCCGCGCTGGTCGGCTTGCGGGAGCCGGACGAGACGCGCTCCTGGATGGCGGACCGGGACGGTGTCGAGGTCGATCTCGTCACCCACGATCTGCGCAAGTTCGCGCGGCTGATGCTGCGGCGCAACGGCTATGTGCTGGAGCAGCTGCTGTCGCCGCTGGTGGTGCGCACGAGCGCGCTGCACGAGGAACTGCTCGCGCTGGCGCCCGCCGTTCTCACCAGCCATCACGCCCACCACTACCGGGGCTTCGCGAACACGCAGTGGCGCCTCTTCGAGAAGACCGGGGAGCTGAAGCCGCTGCTGTACACACTGCGGGTGCTGCTGACCGGCATTCACCTGATGGGCAGTGGGCAGGTGCTGGCCCATCTGCCCACGTTGACCGAGCTGGTGGCGGCGCCCGCGTACGTACCGGAGCTGATCGCGGCCAAGGCCGAGGCGGAGCACGGGTCCGCCGCCGAGCTGGTGGACCCGGAGCGGCTGCGGGCGGACGTGGCGGAGCTGCACGGGCGGCTGGACGCGGCGCAGGCCGCCTCCGCGCTGCCGGACGCCCCCGGCGGCCACGACGCGCTACACGACCTCCTCGTACGCGCCCGCCTCGGCGCAGCGGAGCGCTGACGCGCGCCGGGTCCGGAACAGGAAGTCCTCGACGCGGCGGCGGTCCGGCTCCGGCGGCAGCGGGGAGCCGGGCTCGGCCGCCGCGGCCTGCTCGGCCAGTACGGTCATCCGGCGCTCGACCTCGGGCCAGGGGACCTCGCCGCGCTTGACCGCGAGCAGGTCCTCGCGCGCCTCACCGACGTCCAGCGTCAGTACGCCGGTACGCAGCAGGTCGCGGACGCCGTGCAGGAGCCGCAGCAGGTGCATGGCGTGCTTCCAGCGGGGCGCGCCGTGCTGCCGTACGTCCGCCTCCAGCTTCTTGAGCTGGCCGGCCGCGTAACCGGTGAAGGTGCGGTGCACCTCGCGGGAGAGGAACGCGCCGCGCAGCGCGAGGAGTTCGCGGCCGGTGGCGTCGGCGTGCTCGACGAGCGGGGAGTGGAGGCACTCCAGGATGTTCGGGTTGGCGCGCAGCGCCAGCTCGCAGAAGCGTTCCAGCTCCCAGGAGAACTCCTCCTCGCGCGGTCCTTCCACATGGGTCGGCGGCTTTTCGAAGCGCCAGAACAGCGGGGTGGGCGCGAGGTAGACGCCGCGCCGGTCGGTGTCGCTGGCGCCGGTGGCGAGTCCGAAGGCGCGCGAGCCCATGACACAGGCGTAGACGGTGTGTCCTGTGACCAGGGCGTGGCCTGCGGCGGAGGTCGGCATGCAGGGGATTGTGGCTGGTGGGAGAGGTCGGCGCCAGTCGGTTTCGGGTGGCGGAAACCCCGGGCGTCGGTACGTTTGAATGAAGTCACTCGTCGCGCGGTCCTCATCGACATTGCCGGTCATGCGCAAGGCGAAAGGCAGCATGGACATGACGAGATCACCAGACCTCGGGAGACTGATGGGCGGGCTGCCCGGCGGCGGCCAGGGCGGAGCGGGAGGAGACCTCGTCGGATCGCTGCTGGGAGCGCTCGGCGGCACCGGCCCGGGAGGGTACGGCGGCCCCGGCCACGGAACCGGCCCCGGCGGCCGGGGCGGCATACAGGCCGTGCTCGGCACGCTCCTGCAAGGAGAACTGGGACGGCAGGCGCACTCCTGGGTGGGGCGCGGCGCCAACGAGCCGGTCACCCCCGAACAGGTCGAGAAGGCCCTGCCCGACGAGACGCTGAAGCGGATAGCGGACGAGAACGGCGTCAGCGCCCAGGAAGCGGCGGAGCAGCTCGCGCACGCGCTGCCGCAAGCCGTGGACCGGCTGACGCCCGACGGCGAGATACCGCAGGACCCGCTGTTCCAGGACCTCGTCGCCCGCCGCTCCCGGGCCGTCGGGCGGCCCTGAGCACAGGCGTCCACGTCCCACCACCGGCCGGTCCGTGTCTCGCGGACCGGTCGGCTTCGTGATCGCTGCCCGGATCTGGCTAGGCTTGCGCCCAGGAGTCGGCGGCGGACGCCGCAGGTGGAACCCAGGGGAGCGGTGACGTGGCGGTACGAGCGGTGCGCGGAGCCGTGCAGCTGGAACGGGACGAAGCGGGGCATATGCATGAGCAGGTGTCCGCGCTGCTGACCGCCGTTCTGGAGCGCAACGGGCTGACCCCGGACGACCTGATCAGCATGTGGTTCACCGCCACCCCCGACCTGCACAGCGACTTCCCCGCGGTCGCCGCCCGGCAGCTCGGCATCACCGACGTGCCGCTGCTGTGCGCGCAGGAGCTCGACATCGCGGGCGCCATGCCGCGCGTGGTGCGCGTCCTGGCGCACGTCGCGACCGAGCGCACCAAGGCCGAGATCGCGCACGTCTACCTCGGTGCCGCCGGTGCCCTGCGGAAGGACATCGCCCAGTGAGGACCGCGCTCGTCATCGGCACCGGCCTGATCGGTACCTCCATCGCCCTCGCGCTGCAGTCCCGCGGCATCCAGGTGTACCTGGCCGACCACGACCCGGCGCAGGCCGAGACCGCCGCCGCGCTCGGCGCCGGCACGGCCGAGGAGCCGCCGGGCCCGGTCGACCTGGCGGTGGCTGCGGTGCCGCCCGCCCACGTCGCGCCGACGCTGGCCGCGGCGATCCGGCGCGGCTGCGCCCGCGCCTACCTCGACGTGGCCAGCGTCAAGGGCGGCCCGCGCCGCGAGCTGGAGGCGATGGGCTGCGACCTGTCGGCGTACCTCGGCACCCACCCGATGGCGGGCAAGGAGCGTTCCGGGCCGCTCGCCGCGACCGCCGAGCTGTTCGAGGGCCGGCCCTGGGTCCTCACGTCGGCCGAGGGCGGCGACACCGAGGTCCTCAACATAGCTCTGGAGCTGGTGGCGCTGTGCCGCGCGGTGCCCGTCGTCATGGAGGCGGACGCGCACGACCGGGCCGTCGCCCTGGTCTCGCACACCCCGCAGCTGGTCTCCAGCCTGGTCGCCGCCCGCCTCCAGGGCGCCGACGAGACCGCCGTACGGCTGTGCGGGCAGGGCATCAGGGACGTGACCCGGATCGCCGCGTCCGCGCCCCGGATGTGGATGGACATCCTCGCCGCCAACCCGGGCCCGGTCGCCGACGTGCTCAGCGAGGTCTCGGCCGATCTGGAGCGCACGGTGGCGGCGCTCCGCGCGCTGGAGGCCGCCGACGACGAGGAGCGTGCCGCGGGCGCCCGCGGCGTCGAGGACGTGCTGCGGCGCGGCAACGCCGGCCGCGAACGGGTGCCGGGCAAGCACGGCGCCGCCCCGGCCGCGTACGAGATCGTCTCGGTGCACATCGGCGACCAGCCCGGCGAGCTGGCCCGGATCTTCGCGGACGCCGGCCGGGCCGCGGTCAACATCGAGGACGTACGGATCGAGCACGCCACCGGCCAGCAGGCGGGCTTCATCCAGCTCATGGTCGAGCCGCAGGCGGCGCCGGTGCTCGCCGCCGAGCTGCGCGAGCGGGGCTGGTCGATACGGCAGTAGGGTCCGCCGTCCGCGCCCCGGGCCCGCTTCCCGGGCAGGGGCGTACGGGCTGCACGGGGCGCCCCTGCTTGCCAGTAACCTTGTGCGGGGCCCCGTGCGGCGGCCCCCGTCCAGCCCCGTGATCGAGGAAGGTGCCCGACACCGTGGAAACCCCCGCCCGGACCGCCCCGGCCGCAGTGATTGTCGCCATCGACGGCCCCGCAGGCACGGGCAAGTCCAGCACCTCGAAGGCCGTCGCCGCCAAGCTCGGGCTGGGCTACCTGGACACCGGGGCCCAGTACCGCGCGATCACCTGGTGGATGCTGAACAACGGCGTCGACGTGAACGACGCCGTCGCCGTGGCGGACGCCTCCGCCAAGCCCGTGATCGTCTCCGGCACCGACCCGGCCGCGCCCACCATCACCGTGGACGGCCTGGACGCCGCGGGCCCCATCCGTACCCAGCAGGTCACCTCGGCGGTCAGCGCCGTCAGCGCCGTCCCCGAGGTACGCACCCGCATCACCGAGCTGCAGCGCGAGATCGCCGCCGCGGCCCCGCACGGCATCGTCGTCGAGGGCCGGGACATCGGCAGCACCGTACTGCCCGACGCCGACCTGAAGGTCTTCCTCACCGCGTCGCCGCAGGCCCGCGCCGCCCGCCGCAGCGGCGAGCTGACCGGCAAGGACGCCGCCGACCTGGCGGCCACCCAGGCAGCCCTGATCAAGCGGGACGCGGCCGACTCCTCCCGGAAGACCTCGCCGCTGGCCAAGGCGGACGACGCGGTCGAGGTGGACACCACCGACCTGACACTGGACCAGGTCGTCGAGTGCGTGGTCACCCTCACCGAGGCGGCGATGGCCGCGAAGGCGGCGCGGTGACGCGCAGCGGACGGGCGGCGGACGGCGACCGGACGCCGAGCGCGGCCGGTGCCGCGGTCGGGCGGCGGATCGGCATCGGCCTGATGTACGGGCTGTGGAAGCCGCGGGTGCTGGGCGCCTGGCGGGTCCCGGCCACCGGGCCGGTGATCCTCGCGGTCAACCACACCCACGGTCTGGACGGCCCGATGCTGATGGGCACCGCGCCCCGGCCGGTGCACTTCCTGATCAAGAAGGAAGCGTTCGTCGGCCCGCTGGACCCGTTCCTGCACGGTATCGGCCAGGTGAAGGTGGACCGCTCCGGCACCGACCGCAAGGCCGTCACCGACGCGCTGACCGTGCTGAAGAACGACGGCGTGCTGGGGATCTTCCCGGAGGGCACCCGGGGCGAGGGCGACTTCGCCTCGCTGCGCGCCGGCCTGGCGTACTTCGCGGTGCGCTCCGGCGCCCCGGTGGTGCCGGTGGCCGTGCTGGGCAGCGCGGAGCGCCGCAGCCGCGTCGTCAAGGCGGTGCCGCCGCTGCGCAGCCGCGTGGACGTGGTCTTCGGCGACGCGTTCGCGGCCGGTGACGGCAGCGGCCGGCGCACCCGTACGGCGCTGGACGCGGCGACGACGCGCATACAGGAGCGGCTGACCGCTCACCTTGCCCAGGCCAGGCGCCTGACCGGGCACTGAACGAGACTTGTAGGGCGCCCGCGCACCAGCGGGCGCCGTTGACGGAGAACGAGGAACGGACTTCATGAACGACCAGATCCCGACCGGCGACGAGCACGGTGCGCTTGGTGACGCCGAGTACACGGAGTTCATGGAGCTCGCCGCGCAGGAGGGCTTCGACCTGGAGGAGGTCGAGGGCGACATCGCCGCGGCCGGGCACGGCCCGCTGCCCGTCCTCGCCGTCGTCGGCCGCCCCAATGTCGGCAAGTCGACCCTGGTGAACCGCATGATCGGCCGCCGTGAGGCGGTCGTCGAGGACAAGCCGGGCGTCACCCGCGACCGGGTCACCTACGAGGCCGAGTGGAACGGCCGCCGCTTCAAGGTCGTCGACACCGGCGGCTGGGAGCAGGACGTCCTCGGCATCGACGCGTCGGTGGCCGCCCAGGCCGAGTTCGCGATCGAGGCCGCCGACGCGGTGGTCTTCGTGGTGGACGCCAAGGTCGGCGCCACCGACACCGACGAGGCCGTGGTCAAGCTGCTGCGCCGGGCCGGCAAGCCGGTCGTGCTGGTCGCCAACAAGGTGGACGGGCCGTCCGGCGAGGCCGACGCCGCCATGCTGTGGTCGCTGGGCCTGGGCGAGCCGCACCCGATCTCCGCGCTGCACGGCCGCGGCACCGGCGACATGCTCGACGCCGCCCTCGAAGCGCTGCCCGAGGCGCCCGAGCAGCTCTTCGGCACCCCGCTCGGCGGGCCGCGCCGGATCGCGCTGATCGGCCGCCCGAACGTCGGCAAGTCCTCGCTGCTGAACAAGCTCGCCGGCGAGGAGCGGGTGGTCGTCAACGAGATGGCGGGCACCACCCGCGACCCGGTCGACGAGCTGATCGAGCTGGGCGGCAAGACCTGGAAGTTCGTGGACACCGCGGGCATCCGCAAGCGCGTCCACCTCCAGGCGGGCGCCGACTACTACGCCTCGCTGCGCACCGCGGCCGCCGTGGAGAAGGCCGAGGTCGCGATCGTCCTGATCGACGCGAGCGAGTCCATCAGCGTCCAGGACCAGCGGATCATCACGATGGCCGTGGAGGCGGGCCGCGCGCTGGTCATCGCGTACAACAAGTGGGACCAGCTCGACGAGGAGCGCCGCTTCTACCTGGAGCGGGAGATCGAGCGGGACCTCGTGCAGATCCCGTGGGCGATGCGGGTCAATGTCTCGGCGCGCACCGGCCGCCACATGGACAAGCTGGTCCCGGCGATCGAGACGGCGATCGAGGGCTGGGAGACCCGGGTGCCCACCGGCCGTCTGAACGCCTTCCTCGGTGAGATCGTCGCCGCCCACCCGCACCCGATCCGGGGCGGCAAGCAGCCGCGCATCCTCTTCGGCACCCAGGCGGGCACCAAGCCGCCGCGCTTCGTGCTCTTCGCCTCCGGCTTCCTGGAGGCCGGCTACCGCCGCTTCGTCGAGCGCCGGCTGCGCGAGGAGTTCGGCTTCGAGGGGACGCCGATCCACATCTCGGTGCGGGTGCGCGAGAAGCGCAGCAAGAAGAAGTAACAGCGGCACGAAGAAGGCGGGGCGGCTCTTGCGGGCCGCCCCGCCATCGTTTCCGCGTACGGGCGTGGGGTCACGCCTGCCGTACGGAGGGACCGGTCAGTGCCCGTGCGGCCGGTACTCGCGGGGTGCCGGCGGCAGCGCCGGGGGGAAGTGGCCGCGCGCGGGGCCGCCCGCGTGCTGCGGGTGGCCGTGGTACTGCTGGCGGGCGGCGGGCTCCCAGTGGCCGGCCGACGGGAGGTGGCCGGTCGCGGTGGTCGTACGGCCCCAGATGCTCCGCATCGCCTCGGCGCTCAGCCCTTCCTCGCCCGAACGGTCCCCCGGCAGCGCCCGGAAGGAGCGGCGGTACTCGGCGTACAGCGAGTCGTAGATCGGCGTGGCCGACACGGGGGCGGCGTGGGGGGCCGTCACGGTCGCCGTGGTCGCGTCGTGCGACGGGCGCATGCCGGGGATCTGGTAGGGATACGGGACGCGGGTGGACGGGTCGTATGGATGCACGTCTGTGCCAACGACCCCGATGCTCCCGGGATGCGGCCTTGGCGAAGAATCGGCTGATCGGCGGGGAGCGCGCGACCGGCTCACCACCGGCTCGCCGGGCGGCGCCCGGCCGGACCGGCGGCCGCCACATGCCGGAAGGCCGCCCCGCGCCGCTCGGTACGAGCACGGCACGGGACGGCCTTCCGGTGCGGCCGCCCACCAGGACCGCCGGGAGAGGGCTTCGGATCAGGTGCCCGCCAGCGGCATCGCGGCGGCCACCAGCTTGCCTTCGGCGGCGGCCTTCTCCATGGCCTCGCGCATCAGGTCCTCGCGCGGCTGGTGGCCGATGGCGCCGACCGGTGCCGCGTACACCAGCACGGTCTGCGCCTTGCCGGCCGCGGTGCGCCAGCCGTCCGAGACGGGCAGCGGCTGGTGCGCCTGCCACCAGGAGACGGGCTGGCCGCCGTCGGTGCCGGGCTGGAGGATGGCGTGCAGCCGGCCGGCGGCCAGCAGCACCGACCAGCCCGGGTTGGCCGCGGGCAGTACGGACATGTCCGTGACCGGCGCGAAGCCGTGCTCCAGGAGCAGCGGGAGGAACGCGTCGCCCGGTTCGGTGGAGCCGGGGCGGGCGATGGCGCCGGCGGGCTCGACGACCAGGGCGGGGCGCAGGTCGTTCTCGACCAGGACCAGACCGCAGGTGACACCGAGTGTCGCCTGCCGGGGCTCGCCCGGGAGCGCGGCGAACGGGGTGGCGGGCGGTCGGCCCGAGGGCGCGGCCTCCGTCCCGTCCGCGCCGCCGTCCGCGCCGGTGATGGAGCGCACCGCGCCCTGGAGCTGCTCCTCCGAGACCGGCACGACCTGCGAGGGAATGCACGACGCGTGCGCGAACGCGAGCACCGCGGTCTCCTCGCCCACGAACAGGACGGTGCTGGTGCGCTCCTGGTCGCTGTCGCCGGGGGTGCGGCAGGAGGTGCAGTCGTAGTTGCCGGGGGCGTTGCCACCGGCCAGCAGGCGGTCGGCTTCTTCGTCACCGATCTCGGCGCGTACGTCGTCACTGACGTCGAGCATGCGCGGCACGGATGGCTCCTCGATCGTTGCGCGGGCTTGCCGGGCGGTCCCCGGCTCGTACAGGGACAACGGGCGATCTGTGGCCGGGGTCACGCGTGGCGGGGCGCGCGATCGAACCGTTCGAAGCGCAGCGTGAGATGCGGCCCGGAACCGCTCACTCCCTGCCATCCGGTGCGGGGGGCACGGAAGTTCCGGTGGTGAACTGGGTCACAGATCGCCGGAGCGGCTGGCGGATATATGCGGAAATCGGCGAATCAAGTGGGTGGCCTAAATTGGCCGATACCTCCGGTAACGCCCGACTGGCCAGGCGGGACGGCGGCGCGGTTGATAACGGGGCGTCAGCCTTCCTACATTCTCCGGCCGTGTGCACCGAGCACCACCCGGGGACGCCCGCCGTCCGCTTCCACCACCGGCCCGCACCACGGCCGGTACGCCGAGCACGACACGGCGCCAGAGCCGCGTCGTGTGGCACCGGATGCATCACACGCAGCACCACCGAGCACCACCCCGCGGCGGGCGGGGTGCCGCGGACCGCGGGCGCCGGACGCGCCGGCACCGCGGCATCCGGGGGAGACCCGGGGCCGTGGAGAGGGAATCCATGCCTTTCACGAAGGGCGTCATACGTCGTGACATCGCCGCGCTGGCAGGGGCGGCACTGATCGCCCCGCTCGCGCTGGTGGCCGCCACCGCCGGACCGGCGCAGGCGGCGGACGCCGGAGTGTGGGACCGCATCGCCCGCTGCGAGAGCGGCGGCAACTGGCACATCAACACCGGCAACGGCTTCTCGGGCGGCCTGCAGTTCACCCACAGCACCTGGCGCGCGCACGGCGGTACGGCCTACGCGCCGACCGCCGCCCAGGCCAGCCGCGCCCAGCAGATCGCCGTGGCCTCCCGGGTCCAGGCCAACCAGGGCTGGGGAGCCTGGCCCACCTGCGCCGCCCGCGCCGGGGCCCACGGCAGCGCCCCCAAGGCGCCGAAGGCACACCGGTCGGGCAAGAACAGCAGCCGGCAGTACGTGCGCAAGGACGTCCGCCGCGACGTACGCGCCAAGGTCGGCAAGAAGGCACGCGGTACGGGCGGGTACGCCGACCGCGGCCGGATCCGGGCCGCCGCCGGCGGCTACACGGTGCGGCAGGGCGACACGCTCAGCTCGATCGCGGCCGCGCACAACATGGGCTGGCAGCGGCTCTACGCGGCGAACCGGGCCGCCATCGGCGGCAACCCGCATCTGATCGTCCCGGGGCAGCGGCTCAGCGTCTGAGCCGTGGGGGACGCGGCCCGGTTCCCGTGGGCGCCCGCGGGAACCGGCACGGCCCCGCCCCCCGCCCCTGTACAGGAGCCGAACGCCCCGTCCGGTCGTCCACCGACCGGGTGGGGCGTCGCGCTGTCGGCGGCACAGCGGAGGCGACACGCCCGGACCCGTGCCTAGCGTGAGCCGATGTCCCGTACTTTTCGAACGCTGAAGCCCGAGCGTCTCGGGAAAGCAGGCCGCCTCAGAGCGGCCGTCCTGTCCTTCGTCCCGGCCGTCGTCCTGCTGTGCGTGCCCGCCGGCGCGCAGGCGCGGGACACGGAGCAGCACCTGCCGTCCCCGGCCGGCTGTTCCCTGTCCCGGGGAGTGTGGAACTGCATCGCCGAGTGCGAGAGCGGTGGCGACTGGCGCAAGAACACCGGAAACACCTACTTCGGCGGACTGCAGTTCCGGCAGTCGACCTGGAAGGAGCACGGCGGTCTGGCCTACGCGCCGCGCGCCGACCTCGCCACCCGCGAGCAGCAGATCGCCGTCGCACGGCGGGTGCAGCGCGTGCAGGGCTGGTCGGCCTGGCCGTACTGCGCCAAGCGGTACGGGCTCGGCAAGCGGAGCCCGGCCCCCGGCGGATCACCGCCGGGGTGAGGGCTACGGACCGCCGGTCCCCGGGAAGCGGGCGGCCTCGGCCGGCTCGCCGCTGAAGGCGACGCCGCCGCGCCGCAGGACGTACGCCACGGTGGCCGCCCGGCACAGGCCGGGCGGCAGCGCCTGCTCGGCGACCAGGACCGTGCGCCCGGCGGCTGCCAGGCCGGCGAACAGCGCGTACGTACGTGCCGTGGCATCCGGTGACATGCCCTGCGTGGGCTCGTCCAGGAGGAGCAGCCGGGCGGTGCCGACGAGCGCGCGGGCCACGGCGAGCATCCGCTGCTCGCCGCCGGACAGCGTGCCCGCCCGGCGGCCGAGCAGCGCGCGCAGCGCCGGGTAGGCGTCCAGGGCCGGGCCGATCGCTCCGTCCGGCGCGGCGAGTTCGAGCTGTTCGGCGACGGAGAGCGAACCGAACACCGCGCCGCGGTCGGGGACCAGGGTGAGTCCGCGGCGCGCGCGGGCGTGCGCGGGGACCCGGGTGATGTCCGTACCGCGCCACATGACGCGCCCGGCGGTGAGCGGCACGGTGCCCGCCAGCGCGCGCAGGGCCGTGGTGCGGCCCGAGCCGTTGCGCCCGAGCAGCACCGTGACGTGCGCCGCCGGAACGAGCAGGTCGATGCCGTGCAGCGCCTCCAGCGAGCCGTAACGGACGCGCGCTGCGTACAGGGCGGCCTCGACACTCATGTGCCCGGCTCCGCCAGTCCCGCTGATCTGCCCCGCTCCGCCAGGACCTGGTGGGCAGGGCCGCGGGCCACGATCCGGCCGGCCGCCATCGCGTACACCGTGTCGGCCAGTCCGGCGACGAGGTCGAGATCGTGCTCGACGACGAGCAGCGCGGTGCCCTCGGCCGCCAGGGCACGCAACACATCGGCCAGCGCCGCGACTTCCGCACTGTCCAGACCCGCCGCGGGCTCGTCCAGCAGCAGCGTGCGCGGACGGCCCGCGACGGCGCGCGCCAGTTCGACGCGGCGCAGCGTGCCGGTGTCCAGCCCGGCGACGGGCGTGGTGCGCAGTGGCCCGTCCAGGGAAAGCAGGTCCAGCGCGCGCGTGGTGGCGGCGGCCGGGTCGAGCACACCGCTCTGCTCGGCGCCCACCCGTACGTTTTCGGTCACGCTCAGCCCTTCGAACACGGCGAGCTGCTGGAAGGTCCGGGCGAGCCCGAGGCGGGCCCGCGCGTGGGCGGACCTGCGGGTGATGTCGACGCCGTCGAGCAGCACCCGCCCGCCGGCCGGGCGCAGGGTGCCGCACAGGCAGTGGAACAGGGTGCTCTTGCCCGCGCCGTTGGGCCCGATGAGCGCGGTGATCCGGCCGGGAGCGACGGTCAGGTCCACCCCGTCCAGCGCGGTGAAGCCGTCGTAGCGGGCCCGGACGGCGCGGGCGGTGAGGCGGCCGGCGGGGGTGGGGGAGACGGGCGAGGGCGCGGTACGGGGCAGGCGGCGGCGCGGAGTCGGGGCGCGGGGCTCGGGGGTGCGGTGTTCGGACGTCCTCCCCTCGGTCCCCGTACGTACCGGCCCCCGCGCCAGCGCCAACCGCTCCCGCACCCGCGCGCCCAGCGGAGTCAGCCGTACTTCCGGAACGGCGAACAGGCGGGCAGCGGCGCCGCGCAGGGCCGCGTACGGGCCGTGCGGAAGGCGGCCGGCGAGTACGGCGAGCACGCCGATCACCGCGGCGGCGGCACCGCCTGCGGCCCCCGCGTCCAGGCCGACCAGCAGGACCGCGGCGGTGAGCGCGCCCAGCAGGCTGTCGGCGCCGAGGACGACCACGGCCGCGAACCATAGCAGGCCGCGCACCGGGTCGTAGGACGCGGCGTCGAAGGTGCGCAGCGCCATGCCGAGCATGCCGCCGCCCAGGGCGGCCAGTGCGGCGCCCACCACAAAGGCCGCCAGTTTCAGGGCCGGTACGGGCACTCCGGCAGCGGCCGCCCCCGGCTCGTGGTCGCGCATCGCGGCCAGCGCGCGCCCGGTGCGGCCGCGGCGCAGCGCTGCCACGGCGAGCAGCGCGAGGCCCAGCAGCACCAGTTCCAGGACGTAGTAGGCGCGGTCGGCGGTGAAGCCGGCGGGACGGTCGAGGGTGAGGCCCGCGGTGGCGTACGGCTGGTCGAAGACGAACCGGCTGACCGCGACACCGAAGGCGAGGGTGGCCAGGGCCGTTGCCAGGCCGTGCCCGCGCAGTGCGGGCCGCCCGGTGAGCAGGCCGAGCGGCGCGGTCAGCAGAACGGCCAGCAGCAGCGCGAGCAGCCCGGGGACGGCCGGTACACCCGGGAAGCGGCCGGCCGCGAGCAGCGCGGTGAACAGGGCGCCCAGCCCGGCGTACGCGGCCTGCCCCAGTGAGATCTGGCCGCCGCGCCCGGTGACCACGACCAGGGAGAGCAGCACCACGCCGAGCGCCGGTACCTGGACGGCGGTGCGCAGATCGCCGCCCGCGAAGCCGAGGGGCAGCAGGAAGAGGATGCCGCAGACCAGCCAGGCGCGGCCGTCGTGGTCGGGCAGCGGGCCGGTGCGCAGGGCGGCGCCGTCGGACGCGGCCGGCGCGGTACGGGCGGGGCCGAGGCCGCGCAGGGCCGGGGCCGCGACGAGCAGCGCCACCACGAACAGGTTGGCGCCCACGGCCTGCACCAGCGGCTCCAGGCTGCCGCCGGGGTGCAGCCGGGTGAGCTGGCTCTGTGCGACGCCGATGCCCAGCGCGACGGCCACCGCCACCGGCAGGCTGCGCAGCCCGGCGGCCACCGCGACCGCCATCACCTCCATGACCAGCAGCGGCAGCCCGTACGGGTCCAGGCGCAGCAGCGGGGCCAGCAGGATGCCGGTCAGCCCGGCGGTGAAGGAGCCGAAGGCCCAGCCGGCGGCGGCGACCCGGTCGGCGTCGATGCCGCCGAGGACGGCGAGCGGCCGGTTGTCGACGACGGCGCGCAGCTCGCGCCCGAAGCGGGTCCAGCGGGTGACGGCGGCGACCCCGGCGGCCAGCGTGACGGCGGTGCCCAGCTGCACCCAGGGGTCGTCGGGCAGCAGCGCGGGCGCGTCCGCGCGCGCCCCCGGCCCCCACAGCAGGCCCGCCCCGCCGACGAGGAGGACGAAGACGCCGAGCGAGGCGACCAGGGTGCGGGCCGGTCCCGCGCCGCTGACGGCCAGCGGGCGGAAGACGGCCCGGTCCAGCGCGAGCCCGACGCCGGGCGCGACGAGGAGGAGGGTGACGGCGGCGGCGAGCGGCAGCGGCCAGTGCCAGCCGACCGCCAGCTGCCGCAGGACGTAGGCGCACACCATGGCGACCGCGCCGTGCGCGAAGTTCAGCACGCCGGTGGCCCGGTAGGTGACGATCAGTCCGATGCCGGTGAGCGCGGCGGCGCTGCCCACCGCGAGCCCCGCCAGGGTGAGGTCGTACGAGAGCGAGCTCACCGCCGGGCGCCGGGGCGCGGGCCGCCGGGCTCACAGACGGGGCAGGGCGCCAGCGGTCCCGCGGCCGGCGCTTCCGGCGGCCCGTCCACGGGCCGGGCGTCCGGGCGGCCCGCCACGAGCGGGCAGCCGGGCCGGTGCAGGAGCGTTCCGCCGGGTACGGCGAGCGGCGGACCGGCATCGTCCGGTACGGCCTCCCGCGCGGCCGGGGACCCGTACGCGCCGGGCGGCGTCCCGTCGGCCCCGTACGCGACCAGCAGCCCGTACAACTCCTCGACCCGGGCCGCCGCCAGGCCCGTCTCGCCCCGCGCCACCAGCACCGCGCCCGCGACGATCAGCGCGGCGCCCGGGATCGAGCAGGACGCCAGGAACGGGATCTGGCGCTCGGCGAACCGCTCGCCGGAGACGCCGTACCAGCCGACCGCGCACAGCACCGCCCCGCCCGCCAGCGCCGCCCAGCCGCCCCACGGCACCAGGCGCGCGCCGGACCGTGTCCGCGCGTTGCGCATCACGCCCCCTCGCGACTTTCGGCGAATAGCGCCACTATGCCCTGTGGGAACAGCACCCAGAAGGCTTGTGCCAGACCGGCTCGGAGTGGTCGCGACGACAGGCGGTGGTGTACATGACGTTCCGTGGGGGGACAGTGCGGCGGGTTCCGGCGCTGGTGGCGGCGGTGCTGCTGGTGGCGGCCGGTACCGCGGGGTGCGGGGACGCCGACGACGGCGGGCAGCCCGCGCCGAGCGGCGCGTCCTCGGGCCCGGGGACATCGACCACGGGCACGATCACCCCCGGCACGCCGTCCTCGGGCAGCGCTCCGGCCGACCCTGCCGCCGCCGAGCGGGAGATCAAGGAGAACTGGCAGAAGTTCTTCGACCCGAACCTGTCCAACGCGGAGAAGGCCAAGTACCTCCAGAACGGCGAGCAACTGCGCCTGCTGCTGGAGGCGTTCAACGGCGACCAGCGGGGCCGGCAGGTCGGGGCGCAGGTGTCCGCCGTACGGTTCACCTCCGCGACCGAGGCCGATGTGACGTACAGCCTCACCCTCAAGAAGGCCACCGCGCTGCCGAACGCCAAGGGCGTCTCCGTCTACCAGGACAAGGTGTGGAAGGTCTCCCTCAAGACCCTGTGCGCGCTGGTGGGCATGAGCGGCAATGCGAGCGCGCCGGGCTGCTGAGGCGGCCGGCGCCGCCGGAGCCGCGCTGCTGCTCGCGCTGACCGCGGCCTGTGGCAGCCGGCTCCCGGAGAGCGCCTTCGAGGACCGCAGGGGCGCGCCCGCGACCGGACCGGCCCGCGAGCCGGTCACCGTCGGGATCATCACCAGCACGACGAGCCCGGTGGGCGGCGAGGCGTTCACCGGGCCGCGGGACGGCGCGCTGGCGTACTTCGCCGCGCTCAACCGGAAAGGCGGCCTCAACGGGCGGCCGGTACGCCCGGTCACCTGCGACGACGGGGGCAGCGGCGTCGGCAACGACGAGTGCGTGCGCAAACTGCTCACCGACGAGAAGGTGTTCGCGCTGGTCGCGACCACCGCGCTGGACTACGCGGGCGCGCCCCGGGTCTCCGCCGCCGGCGTCCCCGACATCGGCGGGCAGCCGGTCGGCGCCGCGTACGACACGTACCCGCACCTGTACGGGATCTACGGCAGCCAGGCGCCGCGGGACGGCAAGGCGCCGGGCTGGGGCGGCACGCTGTACGGCGGCACGGAGGTCTACCGCTACTTCAAGCGCGTGCAGAAGGCCCGCAGCGCCGCCGTGGTCTCCTACAACCAGGCGGCGTCCGCCGCGTACGCCCGGCTGATCGTGCGCGGTCTGGAGGCCGAGGGGTACGACGTGACCACCGAGCAGGTGGACTTCGCGCTGCCCAACTTCCCGGCGGTCGCCGCCGGGCTGCGCGACCGGGGCGCCGACCTGGTCTTCGACGCGCTGGACACGCACGGCAACGCGCGGCTGTGCGAGGCGATGGACGCGGCGGGCGTCCGGCCCACCGCCAAGGTGACGAATGTGCAGAACTGGTCGGACGCGGTGGCCGAGGACTACAAGGACTCGCCGGGCTGCCGCAACGCTCTGTGGGCCACCGGCGCCAGCCGCAACTACGACGATCAGGGGAGCGGACCGGGCAGCGCGGCGGTACGGGAATTCCGCGCCGGGATGGCCCGCCACGCCAAGGGCCGGCCGCTGTCGCAGTGGCAGCTGGAGGGCTGGGCGGCGGCGATGTGGTTCGCGGACGCTGCGCGCTCGTGCGGGGCGGAGCTCACCCGCGCGTGCGTGGAGCGCTTCATCGCCGACGGTCCGCCGTACACCGCCCGCGGCCTGCTGCTTCCCGCCTCGTTCCGGCCCCGGCCCGAGCCGCCGGCCACCGACCGGACCTGTCTGTCGGTCGCCCGCTGGCGGGACGGGGCCCGCGGCGGCAAGGGCGGCTGGGTCACCCAGGGCGACATGGACACCACCTGCTTCACCGTGCCGCAGCTGCCGTACCGGCCCTGAGCGCCCGGGCGGTGGCGCGCGGCACGGCGTGCCAAGTTGAACGGTGCACACCTCGTGACGGGACGCCCCGGGACGGCCTAGCTTGTGGCGTTACAGCACGGCACGGAAACGACGATCAGTGATCCAGGAAAGTTCCGTGATGTCGCTACCGATGTCCTAACTCTTTCGGAACAAGTTGGCCAAAGCCCTCAACCCGGAACCCGGGCCCGTGGTCTACCCGTTCAAGGGGCGGACGAACCGGACTCGTCCGCCGATGATCGAGGGACACGGGGACGGAAGACAGGACGGATGCACAGCTCATTCCTGTTTCACCAGGCCAACGGCATCGCAGGGACGGTCCGGACGACGTACAACCCGGCTCCGGGGCACGGGGCGTACGCAACCAAGGACGCGGCGCGAGCCGCTGCGAGAGGGGTGCGGACGGTATGAACGCGTCGACGCAACTGCCCGCGACGGGCGCCGGTCCGGCCGGCACCGAAGCCGTCGCTCCCGTGATGAGCGAGACCCCGGCCGCCGGTCCCGCGGCCCCGGACACCCCGGCGGCCGAGCACGGCGCGGGCGATGCGGCCCCGGCCGCCCAGCCGCTGCGCGCCGACTGCATAGCGGACTCCGCCGGCGGTCTGACCTTCGACATCACCGCGCCCCAGGGCACCCGCCCGGTCTGGAGTGCGGCGCTCGTGCTGCGCCCGCGCGGCGACGGCGCGGCCCACGAGGAGCTGCGGCTGCCGCTCGGCCCGAACGGCTCCGGGCGGCTGCGCGCCGTCCTGCCGAGCACCGTCGCGCTGCCCGAAGGGCACTGGAACGTTTACGCGGACCTCGGCGACGGCCGCGATCCGCAGCGGCTGCTGCCCGGCGACAACGACCTGCGCTCGCTGGTGGACCGCCGCCCGCTGGCCGGCATCGGCCGGCTCGGTGTGCGCATCCCGTACACCACCCGGTCCGGCAGCCTCGCGCTGCGCAGCTGGCTGCGCGGCCCGCACGCGGAGGCCGCCGACATCGTCGTCGACGCCGGCGGCACGACGGTCACCGGCCGGCTGTACGGCGCCGTCCTCGGGCCGGGCGCATGCGCCGAGGCCAGGCTCCGCGGCGGCGCCACGGAAGGGTACGAGACGGCCCCCGTCGTCACGGTCCCGCTCACCGGCGACGGCTGCGAGTTCACCTTCACGCTGCCGTACGTGCCGCTCGCGGAGCGCTGGGAAGGCGGCGACGCGCGCTGGGACCTGTGGCTGCGCGCGGCCGAGGGCGCCGAGCCGGTCCGTATCGCCCGGCTGCTGGACGACGTGCCGGAGAAGAAGGCGGTCTTCGTGCACCCCGCGCTGCCCGTCGGCTGCCCCGCCGGACAGCTGCGCATCGGGCCGTACTACACGCTCGACAACGATCTGACGATCCGGGTCACGGACGACGGGCCGGACGGGCGGGACCGCACCGGCTGTTGACCGGCTCCCGTCAGGCAGGGACGCATAACACCGCACGCCGGGGGCACTCGGAGCAGCGGAGGTGCGAAACACATGGTTCCTGTTATTTTGGTACTGCTTCTGGCCTTGATCCTGTTCGGCGCGGGTTTCGCGCTCAAGGCCCTGTGGTGGCTGGCCGTCGCGGTGCTGGTCGTGTGGCTGCTCGGCTTCCTGTTCCGTACGACGAGCGCGGGCGGGGGACGTACACGCTGGTACCGGTGGTAGCCCCCTGACATGCGGACCGTAGCTGTCCGCATGGGCTGCCAGACTGTCCGGCATGTTGGAGACCTCGGCACGACTGCTCCGTCTGCTCTCCCTGCTGCAGGCACACCGCGCGTGGACGGGCGCGGATCTCGCCGACCGGCTCGGCGTGACCCCGCGCACCGTCCGCCGCGACGTCGACCGCCTGCGCGAACTGGGCTACCCCGTCCACTCGGCCCCCGGCACCGCCGGGGGCTATCAACTGGGCGCGGGCGCCGACCTGCCACCGCTGCTCCTCGACGACGAGGAGGCGGTGGCAGTCGCCGTGGGGCTGCGCACCGCGGCCGTCGGCGGCGTCGAGGGCATCGAGGAGACCTCCGTACGGGCCCTGGCCAAGCTGGAACAGGTGCTGCCGAACCGGCTGCGCCGCCGCGTCAGCGCCCTCACCACCTTCACCGTCCCCATGCTCGGCGCCGCGGGCGGGCCCCGGGTCGAGGCGTCGGTCCTCACCGAACTGGCCAACGCCTGCCGGGACAGCGAGCGGCTGCGCTTCGACTACGCGGCACACGACGGTACGGTCAGCCGCCGCACCGTCGAGCCGCACCGCCTGGTGTCGGCGCAGCGCCGCTGGTACCTCGTCGCCTGGGACGTGGACCGCGCGGACTGGCGGACGTTCCGCGCCGACCGCATCCCCCCCCCCCCCCCGCACGGCCCGCGCTTCGCCCCGCGCCCGGCCCCCGCCGACGACCTCGCCGCCTACGTCTCGCAGGGCGTGTCCATCCGCGCCTACGCCGAGCGGGCCACCATCGTGCTGCACGCCCCCGCCGAGGAGGCCGCTCAGCGCATCACCCCGGCCGACGGCGTCATCGAACCACTCGACGACCACCGCTGCCTGCTGCGCACCGGCGCGCACAGCCTGGACGTGCTGGTGATCCACATCGTCCTGATGGGCTTCGACTTCGAGGTCCGCGATCCGCCCGAACTGGCCGGGCGGATCGCGGAGATCAGGGACCGGCTGTCCCGGGCGCTGAACCCGGCTCCGTCTCCCGCGGGGACTCCTCCGGCGCCGGCGTGTCCGGCGGAGTGAGCCGGGCGATCTCCGGGTGGTGCAGGTCGAAGGCGGGCGACTCCGAGCGGATGCGCGGAATGGTCAGGAAGTTGTGGCGCGGCGGGGGACAGGAGGTCGCCCACTCCAGCGAACGGCCGAAGCCCCAGGGGTCGTCCGCCTCGACCTTCGTGCCGTACTTCGTCGTCTTCCAGACGTTGTAGAGGAACGGCAGCGTGGACAGGCCGAGCAGGAAGGCGCCGATGGTCGACAGGGTGTTCAGCGCGGTGAAGCCGTCGGCCGCCAGGTAGTCGGAGATCCGGCGCGGCATCCCCGCCACGCCCAGCCAGTGCTGGACGAGGAAGGTGGTGTGGAAGCCGATGAACAGCGTCCAGAAGTGCAGCTTGCCCAGCCGCTCGTCGAGCATCTTCCCGGTGAACTTCGGCCACCAGAAGTAGAAGCCGGCGAACATCGCGAAGACGACCGTGCCGAAGACGACGTAGTGGAAGTGGGCGACGACGAAGTAGGTGTCGGTGACCTGGAAGTCCAGCGGCGGCGAGGCCAGGATCACGCCGGTCAGCCCGCCGAACAGGAAGCTCACCAGGAAGCCGGTGGCCCACAGCATCGGCGTCTCGAAGGACAGCGAGCCGTGCCACATCGTGCCGATCCAGTTGAAGAACTTCACCCCGGTCGGCACCGCGATCAGGAACGACATGAACGAGAAGAACGGCAGCAGCACCGCGCCGGTGGCGAACATGTGGTGCGCCCATACCACCACCGACAGCCCGGTGATCGCCATGGTCGCGCCGATCAGCATCACGTAACCGAAGATGGGCTTGCGCGAGAAGACCGGGATGACCTCGGTGATGATGCCGAAGAACGGCAGCGCGATGATGTAGACCTCGGGGTGCCCGAAGAACCAGAACAGGTGCTGCCACAGCAGCGCCCCGCCCCACTCGGCCTCGAAGACCATCGACCCGAAGCGCCGGTCCGCCTCCAGCACCAGCAGCGAGGCCGCCAGCACCGGGAAGGCGATCAGCACGAGGATCGAGGTGAACAGCACGTTCCAGGTGAAGACCGGCATCCGGAACATCGTCATGCCGGGCGCGCGCATGCCGATGATGGTGGTGAGGAAGTTGACCGAGCCGAGGATGGTGCCGAAGCCGGACAGCGCCAGACCCATGATCCACATGTCGGCGCCGATGCCCGGGGAGCGCACCATCGAGCTGAGCGGCGCGTAGGCGGTCCAGCCGAAGTTCGCGCCGCCGGTCGGCGTCAGCAGGCTGGCCAGCACGATCAGGCCGCCGAAGAGGAACAGCCAGTACGAGAGCATGTTCAACCGGGGGAAGGCCACGTCCGGTGAGCCGATCTGCAGCGGCATGATCTCGTTGGCGAAGCCCGCGAAGGCCGGGGTGGCGAACAGCAGCAGCATGATCGTGCCGTGCATCGTGAACGCCTGGTTGAACTCCTCGTTCGTCAGGATCTGGAGCCCGGGGCGGGCCAGTTCGGCGCGCATCAGCAGCGCCAGCAGGCCGCCGACCAGGAAGAAGCCGAACGCGGTGACCAGATAGAGATGGCCGATCTTCTTGTGGTCGGTGGTGGTCAGCCAGTCCACCAGCACTGCGCCGGGCCGTCGGGCCCGTACCGGTTCCGGGCTCGCCGCCACGGTGTCCGTACCCATCTGCGCCACCTCGTTCGCCAAGAAGCAACCGGCTGAGCCGGTAAGGGACGTGCTCGGGCTCTGGCGGCCATGATGGCCGCCCGCCCCGC
The DNA here is from genome assembly GCF_001279365.1 of Streptomyces sp. NRRL F-5755. Lineage (NCBI taxonomy): Bacteria > Bacillati > Actinomycetota > Actinomycetes > Kitasatosporales > Streptomycetaceae > Streptomyces > Streptomyces sp. NRRL F-5755. The sequence goes on from NZ_LGCW01000001.1 coordinate 68,282, forward strand.
GTCACGCGAGGGGGCGTACACAGCCCGGCCGGATCATTGCGGCACCCGCCCGTCGCGCGCCGCGGCCCTCACTCCCGGGGCAGCAGGGGACCCAACGGGCCCAGGTCCAGATTCAGTTCGTCCTTGCCGATGCCGTAGCGCTCGCACAGCTCGCCCATCCGCCGCTCCAGCAGCATCAGCGTCAGACCGATCCGCTCCTCCTGGTCCTCGGTCAGATCGCCCTGGTCCACACGGCGCAGCGCCTGCCGCTCCATGAGCTGGTGCAGCAGTTCCACCACCGTCAGCACGAGCCGCACCAGGTCGCGTTCGACGGTGTCCTCGTCCAGTTCGACGCGCCGGGTCACGGCGCCACCTCCTCCTCGGCGTCCGGCCCCAGTTCCTCGAAGGGCGACGGAATGTTGGCGTTGACCGAGCTGATCAGGGCCCGCAGGTCGATACGGACGAGGTCCACCTCGGCGATGCGCAGCGTGAGGTCGCCCGCGATGACCGCGCCGCCCGCCAGCAGCCGGTCCAGCAGGTCGACCAGCGCGATCTGCCGGTCGGCCAGCGGATGGCCCGGCTCGGAGGCGGGCACCGGAGCGGTCATCCGGCACCGCCGGAACCGGATTCCCCGCCCGCCTCCGGCGGCTGCGGCGCCTGTGTGAAGGAGTACGGGGCCCACGGCCCGGTCAGCTCGATCCGTACGCCGGGGCTGCGGTCCGCCAGCTCGCCGACCAGGCCCGCGAACGCGCCCGCCTGGTCGCGGGGGATCAGATACGCGCCGTTGAGCACATTGCGCCCGCCGACCCCGGACAGCCGGGGGTCCTGGGGGCGGTGCAGCCGGCTGCGCTCGGCGAACTTGTCCAGCGCCTCGTGGGCGGCGCCGGCCAGCTCGTCGGCGCGCCGCTGGCTCTGCTCCTGGGCCTGCCGGTGGGCGAGCCGCCGGCGCAGGAAGTCGCGCCCCGAGCCGCCGGCCGGCGCCTGACGGGCCGAACCGCTCGCGGGCACGGGCGGTTTGGCGGTCCCGGGGTCCTCGACGTACGCCTTGACACCCCACTCCATCCGGCCGTCCAGGCTCACCAGCGCGCTCAGGAACTCCTCGGTGCGCTGCGCCAGCACCTGCCGCACCCCGCGCGCGTCGCGGTGGACGGTCACCAGGCGCAGCGGCAGTACGCAGAACTCCGCGGCGGCGGTGTCCACCACGCTGCGGTGCGCGCGGGCGGTCCGCTCCAGCCACGCCATGTCCTCCAGGTGCGCGCGCAGTGCCTCCTCGTCGAAGTCGGCGGCCGGCACCCGGGAGACCAGGGCGGCCAGCGCGCCCTCCGTGACGGTCTCCACGGGTGCGTCCGCGACGCCGAGCAGCCCGTCCGGCGGACGGCAGCCGGCCCGTGCGACGGCGTAGGTGTACATCAGCTCGGCGCCGTGCGTGCTCAAGTGATCTCCTCTCGCGGCTCCTGCTCCTCCAGGGCGGCGATCCGCTCGCGCAGCCGCTCGTTCTCCCGGGCGAGTTCCCGGCGCCGGGCGCCGGAGGACAGCGACGGATCGTCCCGCCACCAGTCGATGCCCATCTCCTCGGCCCGCTCCACCGAGGCCACGATCAGCCGCAGCTTGATCGTGAGCAGTTCGATGTCGAGCAGGTTGATGCGGATGTCACCGGCGATCACCACGCCCTTGTCCAGGACGCGTTCGAGGATGTCGGCGAGGTTGGCGCCGCCGTTGGAGGATCCGTAGGGGGAGGGGACCTGGGAACTCATCGGGCCGGCTCCGGCTCGCGCTCGTCCTCCTCCTCGTCCGCCGGCTCCTCCTCGTACGTGTCCTCGGCGTCCTCCTCTTCGTCTTCGTCGTAGGCGTCCTCGGGTTCGTCCTCGGCCCCCTCTGCCCCTTCTTCTTCGTCCTCGTACGCGGCGTCGGCGTCTTCCTCGCCCTCGGCGTCCTCGTCCTCGTACGCGTCCTCCGGCTCGTCGTCGTCGGACTCCCCGGAGTCGCGGGCGTCGTCGGCCTCCTCCTCGTACGCGTCCTCGGACGGCTTGCCCGCGCCCTCGGTGTCCCGCTCCTCGCGGTCCTGCTCCTCGCGTTCCACGGCCTCGTCGTGGCCGGTGACGACCTCGCCGTCGCGGATCTCACCGCGCCACTCGCCGGTCGCCTCGCCGCGCATCATCACGAAGCGGCGGAAGTTCTTGAGGTCGAGCCGCGCCCGGCGGCCCTGCGCGCGCCAGATGTTGCCGGTCTTCTCGAACAGGCCCTTGGGGTGGTACTCGATGACCAGCAGCACCCGGGTCAGGCTCTCGGCCAGCTCGTGGAAGGTGACCACGCCCTTGAGCGTGCCCTTGGCGCCCTCCGAGGTCCAGGCGATGCGCTCGTCCGGGACCTGCTCGGTGGTGTGCGCCTTCCAGCTGCGGGTGGACCAGAAGATCTTCGCGCGCCAGTTGGAGTCGGTGTCGTCCGTGGACTCCACCCCCTGCACCCCCTTGGCGAAGGTGCTGAACTCCTGGAACTGCGTCCACTGGTTGTACGCCTCGCGGAGCGGCACGCCGACGTCGACGTCCTCGCTGATCGTGACGAACTTGCCCTTGCCGCCGCCGCCCTTGCGCTTGCCGGTGAGCTTGCCGACGGCGCCCTTGACGGTGTTCTTGGCGGTGTCCTTGACCGCGCCCTTGAGCGTGTCCTTGATGACCGGGCCGATCAGGCTGTCGCTGCGGCCCTCCGCCACGTCGGTCAGCCGGGTCGTGGCCTCGCCGAGCCGCTTGCCGGTGGCCACCAGCAGCCGCTGGGCCTGCGCCGCGGCGAACGAGACGGCCTCCTCCTTGAGGCGGTCGACGGCCGGGTTGCCCGCCACGCTCTCCTTGACGGCGGCCACCGGGCCGCCGGACTTCGACTCAGCCACGGCTGTCACCTCCGCTGCGGCGGGTGGTGGACCGGGCCGTCTTCTTCGCGGCCGACGCGGTCTTCTTCGGCGCGGCGGCGGCCTGCTTCGCGGGCCGCTTGCGCTTGTCCGAAGCGGACTTGGCGCCGGACGCGCCCGCCTTCGCAGAGCGCGCGGCCGTCTTCTTGGCGGTGCCGCGCCCCTCGCCCGCGGACTTCCGTGAGCCGCCGCGGTTCCCCGCGGTCTCCTCGTCCTCGGCTTCCTCCGCCGTGTCGTCGCCGTCCCGTCCGCCGCCGGTCACCCCGCGTACGGTGTCCGCCGCCTTGCCGCCGGCCCCGCCCGCGTCGAGCTGGTCGCGTACGTTCAGGGTCCGTTCGTGCAGGCTGTCCGCCAGGGAGTCGAGGCGCTTGGTGACCAGCGCGCCGGTCGCCGCCTTGCCCACCCCCTTCAGGTCGCCGCGCAGCTGCTCGGGCAACTCCTTGAGCTGCGGGTTGGCGGCTATCTGGTCGTTGACCAGAGAGATCAGCTGCTGCGGGCTCAGGTTCAGCCGCTTGCCCAGGACCATGCTGCCGATACCGATGGCGAGCTTGGCCTTCTTCGTACGGCCGAGCAGATAGCCTCCGGCGACGGCCAGCACCAGTGCCGGCCGGTTCTTCATCTCGGGATTCTCCTCAATGTCTGTTGCGCATGGGTACGGCGGGCCGCGCCGCTACGCCCCGGGGGAGCGCTGCCGCAGCTCCTCCAGCCGGTCCAGCAGCGCGTCCTCGCGCCGGTCGAACTCGGCCTCGTCGATCTCCCCGCGGTCCAGCTGTTCCGACAGTTCGCGCAGTTCGCGCTGGACCACGGACGGGTCGTAGTACTGCCGTTCCGCCTCGGTGAGGACCTGCCGCAGCACCCAGCCCGTCCCGCGCACGGGAGCGGCCGGGAGCAGCAGCAGTTCCTTGAGCAGGCCCACCGCTCACTCCGCCGCCGCAGACTCCAGCGGCCGTACGAAGCTGTACGGCGGCAGCGGTCCGTTGACCAGCAGTTCCAGGTGGGGGTGGTCGGTGCCGAGCCGGTCGGCGGCCTCCAGGAACGCGGCCGCGTCCTCGCGCCGCATCAGGAAGGACAGGTTGACCAGCCAGCCGGCGCCCTCGGGACCGGGCCGGGACTGCTCGGCCCGCGGCGTGAGCGCCGCCTCCACCGTGTGCGCGTCGCTGACCTCGCGGGCCCGCACGGCGTTGGCGATCAGCTCGCCGAGGCGCAGCTTGTCCTGGTAGGCACCGCCGCCGGACGCCTGGTTGGCCTCGTTGAGGGCCCGGATCTCCGGCTCCTCCGCGAGGACCCGGCGCAGCACGTCCTCTTCGCGGTGCGCGGCCTTCACGTTGTACTCGACGCGGCCGTTGAGGTCGTCCAGCTGTGCCTTGTAGTGCTCGGCGTGCTCGGCCAGCACCTCCTGGACCGCCTCGTCGCTTTCCGACAGCGAGCCGAAGCGCAGCGGCAGGACCGCTCCGTCCGCGCCCGCCTCGGTCAGTACGTGCTGGTGGGCGAGCAGGTCGCGGCGCTTGGGCCGGAGCCGGTCGGGGCAGTCGCTGACGATGGCCGCCAGGTCGCCGCCGCGTACGACGCGGACCGGGCGCGGCGGATCGCCGATGCCCAGGATCTCCTGCCCGGGTTCGGGGTGGCCGGCGCGGGCGATGCCGTAGACGTACGTGCTCACTCGCTCTCCTCCTTCTTGCGGGAGGCGGTGCGCCGCGGCCTGCGCTGCGACTCGCTCTCGGCCTCGGCCTTGTCCCGCCCCTGCCCGATGGCGTCGGCGAAGGTCTCGGCCGCGCCGGAGAGCGCGCCCTTGGACTTGCCCTTGGCGCCGGACTCGGTGACCTGGCCGACCACGTCGGGCAGGCCGGGGCTCTTGTTGGCGCCGGTCTCCAGGTCGAGCCGGTTGCAGGCTTCGGCGAACCGCAGGTAGGTGTCGACGCTGGCCACCACCACCCGGACATCGATCTTGAGGATCTCGATGCCGACCAGTGAGACGCGGACGAACGCGTCGATCACCAGGCCGCGGTCGAGGATCAGCTCCAGGACGTCGTAGAGGCCACTGGTGCCACCCCCGCCCCCGGACTGCTGTTGTGCCGGGACAACGGTCATGTCTGTGGTCTTCCTCTCGCGCGCTCGTAGCGGCTGACGCGCCGGTAGCCCGTGAGCATGCCGTCCGGGTCGAGCGAGACCTCGTACAACGCCATGAGGCTCATCGTCTCGGGGACCCGGGCGAGCTCCAGCACCTCGGTCTCCAGGACCCAGCCGTCCTCGGTCCGTTCGAACCGGGACACCGTCTCGGGGGTCAGACCCGTCAGCTCGGCGAGCTGTTCCCGGGCCGACCGCAGGAGTTCCGGTGCGCTGGGGCGGGCGGACGCCGCTCGGTGGTTGCTGCTTCTGTCCGGTGTGTTCGCTGTGTTGTCTCCCATGGGACTCCTCGGCAACAGCGAGTACCGCACGGCGGTGGACCCAAACCCGCCGCCGGCCGCCATGCCCGCGAAATATGCGCGGGCGGCGCTCCGGCGGCCGATTTCCGGACGCCGGACGACGGGAAATGGAAGGAATAAACGGAGACTGACGGGGAATTAATTGCGGCCGGTCCGCGGGCGTCCCGCGGCGGTCCCCGGACGACGATCAAGGCCGAAATCCGGCCGACCTCGATTCCCACCCGGTTGGTGCAGTGCCGGGCTCGTTCGGGTGACGGAAAACGAACCGGACACGCGCCGTGGTCCTGTGACAGAAGTGTGACGAACGCAGGACCGGCCCGGTACCCGACGGTGGCACCCCGGCCCTTCCACCCCTGTCGGCGGCCGCCTACGGTGGCTGCCATGGCACCCGTACCGAAGTCCCCTTTCGAACCCGATGACGACCCCGAGACCTACGTCGGGATGGCGCGGCGGACCGCCGAGGAGCGCGCCCGCGAGCGCGGCTGGAGCACCGTGCGCTCCCTCGCGCCGGGCACGATCATCACCATGGAATACCTGGGGGGCCGCCTGAACTTCGAGGTCAAGGACGAGGTGGTGACCCGCAGCTGGAAGGGCTGAACCGCCGCGGCGGCAGCGCGCAAAGCCGACGGCCCCGGGCTCCAGGAGGAGCGGCCGGGGCCGTCGGCTGCGGGGGAGAGGCTGTGCGTACCGTCCCCGCGGGTTTCGCGGTTCAGCTGCCGCCGGTACGGCCGCGGGCCGGGGCCGGGGCGAGCGGCGCGGTGCGCGGCGCGCGGTCGGCGTGCGGCGGGCGCCGGGGGCCGGTCGGCGTGACCGGGGTGCGTTCCGAGCGGGTCGTGTGCGGGCGCGGCGGGTGGTGCGGCCGGGGGTCCGCGGTGCGGGGCGGAGTGTCCGCGGTGCGCACCGCGGTGCCGGTACGGGTGGGGCCGGCGGCTTCCCGAACGAGCACCTCGTCCTCGGGCGCGTGGCGCGGCGCGGACAGCCCGGAGCGGGCGGCCGCCGGGGCGAGCGGCGCGGGGACGTGCGGCCGGCCGGTCCGCAGCCGTATCCACAGGGCCGTCAGCCGGGCCTCGGCCCATTCCACGGCGGGCTCGAACCAGGGCAGCGCGAGGAGGACCAGGAGCCCCGCCGCCCAGCCGAGCAGCACATCGCTGACCCAGTGGGTACCGAGGTAGACCGTGGTCATGCCCACGCCGAGGGCGCCGAGGGCGGCGATCACCGACAGTGCCCGGCGGCGCAGCGGCGTGGTTGCCAGGTAAGCCAGGACACCCCAGGTGACCACGGCGTTCGCGGTGTGGCCCGAAGGAAATATATCGCCGCCGAGCCACATCTCGTTGGCGCCGATGGTGGTCGCGTAGTGCGGGCCGAGGCGGCCCATGCCGAGCTTGGCGGCGCCCGCGGTGATGTTGAGCAGCAGCAGTGAAGTGCCCAGGACCAGCAGCGGGTGGAGGTTCTTCGTCCGCCAGCAGCGCCAGCCCAGCCAGGCCGCCACGGCGACCGCGGTGGGGCCGCGCTGGCCCAGCACGACGAAGTAGTCGAGGAAGGCGTGGATCTCCGGCCACTGCTTGTAGGGCCGGAAGAGCATCGCCTGCCAGTCGAACGTGACCAGCCATGAGGTGGCGAGCACGCCGGCCACGATCGCCACGTACACCGCGAGCGTGCCCCCGAACAGCCACCAGCGGGTCCGGGTCATGCGTGACGGTGGGCGATCGGCCGGGCGCTCCTCCATCTGGTCGAGCTTGTCATCGGTACGCACTCAATCGACGTTACCGCGTGTGATGTCGGTGCCTGGTCAAACTGTGAGCTTTGTAATGACGATGTGATGTGCAATCTGTCTCAAACGCGACTTTGGCCAGTGCTTTTCCGGAGGAATTCCCCGGTCGTCGGATTACCTCTCGGAGCGCTCCCGGAAGTCGCTCCGGGTGAGCTCTTTCCCATTCGCCGGAGAAGTTTATCGCCGATTCGTACGGGTGTCGCGGTACGTTTCCCCGGGAGGCCGTGCGCGGAGGGGAATGTTCCGTTCGGCGCGGGCGCGGCCGGCCGGCTCAGGGCGGCCCCGAACCGTTCAGCCACACCGCCCCGTACACCGCCGACCCCGCGCTGACCAGGGCCGTCACCGTCCAGGCCGCCGCCGGACGCCACCGCGCCAGCCCGGCCGCGAGCGGCAGCAGCAGCGGATACGCGGGCATCATCAGCCGCGGCTTGGACCCGAAGTACCCCTTGGCGGTCAGCGCCAGCAGCAGGACGACGCCGCCGTAGACGAGCAGCGGCAGCGGCTGCCCGCGGCGCGCGCCCAGTACGTACAGCCAGACCACCAGCGCCACCCCGGCCAGCAGTCCGAGGCCCGCCGGAAAACCGAGGTCCCACAGGAACGCGGCGAAGGCCCGGCCCCCGTCGAAGCCGTTGCCCCAGCCGCCCTGGACGTCCAGATACGCGGTGAGGCTGCCCTGCTCGGCGGCCACCCACAGGAAATAGCCGCACCAGCCCAGCGGCGCCAGCAGCGCACCGAGCAGCATCCGCCGGTGGCGGCCCCACCGCGGGGCGCCACCGGCCGGCCGGTCCCGCCACAGCGTCACCGCCGCCGTCAGCCACACCGCCGCGACCACCGCGGCCCCCACCGGCCGGGTCAGCCCCGCCAGCGAGGCCAGCACCCCCGCGGTCACCCACCGCCCGGTCAGTACGCCGTACACGCCCCACGCGGCGAGCGCGGTGAACAGCGACTCCGAGTACGCCATCGACTGCACGATCCCCACCGGCAGTGCTGCCCACAGCGCGGCCAGCGCGACGCCGGCCCGCGGCCCGTACAGCCGCTCGCCGGTCAGGTACAGCGCCCAGGCCGCGGCGAGCGACGCGAGCCAGGACACGGCGAGCCCGGCGTCGGCGGCCGACAGCGGGGTCACCGCGGACAGCCCCCGCTCCAGCCACGGCAGCAGCGGGAAGAACGCCAGGTTCGAATGCACGTCCCCATTGGCGAGCTGGACGCTGTAGCCGTAGCCCTGCTCGGCGACGCGGGTGTACCAGAGAGAGTCCCAGCGGGCGGTGAGCAGGGTGTGCCAGCTCTTGCCGTGCGCCGCGGACCAGGCGGCCAGGACGAGCACCCCCAGCGCCCGGATCGCGGCGTACGCCAGCAATGCCGGGGCGGCCCGGCGCAGAACGGCGCGCACGGGGCGGCCGTCGCCGGGGCCGGTCGGCTCCGGGGCGCGAAAGGGGGCAAGATCGTTCATCCGGCCGATTATCCCGTGGCCGGAGTCCGCCGCCCGTCAGCGGGTATGGGAACCGCCGAGCCCTGCGACGAGCGTCTCATCGTGGGGTGAGCCACGCGTCACGTCACGCGACTCGCGTAGTCTGACGTCTCAACTCGCCCGTGCCGCCGGTTCTGCCGGAGCGCCTTCGCGCCCCGGCACGCGGCCGCGAGAGCATGACAGGAGGTACGCGAATGTCCGGGACGACCACGTCCGGCGACGAGCGGGCGGCGGGTGTTCCCCGGCATGGAGGCGGCGGCGCGGGCCGCTGGACCGTTCTGGTCGTGCTCTGCGTCAGCCTGCTGTTCGTCGCGCTGGACACCACCATCCTGTACGTGGCGGTGCCCTCGGTCACCGAGGACCTGCGCCCGGGGCCGGTGGAACTGCTGTGGATCGTGGACATCTACCCGCTGATCGCGGCGTCGCTGCTCATCCTCTTCGGCACGCTCGGCGACCGGGTGGGCCGCCGCCGCATCCTGCTGATGGGATACGGGCTGTTCGGCGCGGCCTCGGCCGCCGCCGCGCTGGCCCCCAACCCGCAGATCCTGATGACCGCCCGCGGGCTGCTCGGTATCGGCGGCGCGATGATCATGCCGGCCACGCTGTCCATCCTGCGCCAGGTCTTCCCCGACCGGCGCGAGCGGGCGGTCGCCATCGGCGTGTGGAGCGCGGTGGCCGCGGTGGGCGCCGCGGTCGGGCCGGTCCTCGGCGGCTTCCTCGTCGAGAACTTCTGGTGGGGCTCGGTCTTCCTGATCAACATCCCGATGATGGCGGTCATGGCCCTGATCGGCCGCTGGCTGCTGCCGGAGTCGCGGGGCGAGCGCAACGGGCCCTGGGACACCGTCGGCGCGGTGGTCGCGGCGCTCGGCGTGCTCGGCGTCGTCCTCGGCGTCAAGCGCATCGGCAGCGGCGAGGCGCTGATCGGCCCGACCACGCTGGGCTCCATCCTCGCCGGCACCGTGCTGCTGATCGTCTTCGTACGGCGCCAGCGAAAGCGCGAGCACCCGCTGATCGACATGCGGCTGTTCGCCCGCCCGGCCTTCGGCACCTCCGTGGGCTGCATCGTGCTGGCGATGCTCGCCCTCGTCGGGCTCCAGCTGATAGCGGTGCAGTACCTCCAGCTCGTGCTGGGCCTGAGCCCCCTGGAGACCGGGCTGCGGATGCTGCCGCTGGTCTTCTCCGCGATGGCCGCCGGGCTGACCGGTTCCAAGGTCCTCCAGGCCATCGGGCCCAAGGTGATGGTCTCGCTGGGCTTCGTGCTCACCGCGGCGGCCGTGCTCTGTCTGACCGCGATGGACGAGACGGACCGCCCCTGGCTGCTCGTCCTGGGCTTCGTGCTGCTCGGCTTCGGCTTCCAGAGCACGCTTTTCGGCGCCTACGAGTCGATGCTCAACGAGGCCCCCGCCGACCAGGCGGGCGGCGCGGCGGCCATCGGCGAGACCTCGTACCAGCTCGGCGCCGGCATCGGCGTGGCCCTGCTCGGCAGCGTCATGAACGCCGCCTACGCACCCGGGCTGTCCCATGTGGCCGGCGTCCCGGAAGGGGCCGCCGCCTCGGCCGCGCACTCCCTGGGGGAGGCATACAAGGTCGCCTCGACACTCGGCGGCCGGGCCCAGTCCGTACTGCGCGACGCCGCGCAGGGCGCCTTCGTCCACGGCCTGCACGTCACGCTCGTCGCCAGCGCCGTGCTGCTGCTGACCGGCGCGCTGATCGCGCTGCGGCTGCCGCGCCGGGCGGCGGACTCGGGGGACCGGACCGACGGGGACGCGCTCCGCGACGCGGAGCCCGCGCCCGCGAACACCGGGCGGTGAGCGGCGCGGGGGCGTACGGTCCTGACCGGGACCGTGCGCCACGACGCGGGCGTACGCCGCTGACCGGGGCGTTCCCGGGCGGCGGTGGCCCTTGCCGCCGCGCCGCGGGCGGCCGTACCGTCGGAACCGGATAACTACCACCGCTAGTTTTCGGGTTCGCGCAGCCACCGGAGGCCCCGCCATGTCCGCACCCCCGTCCCCGCAGCTCCCGCCCTTCGACCCGGCCGACCCGCTGGGCATCGACGACCTGCTCTCCGACGAGGACCGGGCGGTCCGCGCGACCGTCCGCCGCTGGGCCGGCGACCGGGTGCTGCCGCACATCGCCGAGTGGTACGAGCGCGGCGAGCTGCCCGGCATCCGGGACCTCGCCCGCGAACTGGGCTCCCTCGGCGCCCTGGGCATGGCGCTGACCGGCTACGGCTGCGCGGGCGCCTCACACGTCCAGTACGGCCTGGCCTGCCTGGAGCTGGAGGCCGCCGACTCCGGCATCCGCTCGCTGGTCTCCGTACAGGGCTCGCTCGCCATGTACGCGATCTGGCGCTTCGGCTCCGAGGAGCAGAAGCAGCGCTGGCTGCCGGACATGGCGTCCGGCGAGATCATCGGCTGCTTCGGCCTGACCGAGCCGGACCACGGCTCCGACCCCGGCAACATGCGCACCCACGCCAAGCGGGACGGCACCGACTGGGTGCTGACCGGCCGCAAGATGTGGATCACCAATGGGTCGGTGGCCGGGGTCGCGGTGGTCTGGGCGCAGACCGACGACGGCATCCGCGGCTTCCTCGTCCCGGCCGGCACCCCCGGCTTCTCCGCGCCCGAGATCACTCATAAGTGGTCCCTGCGCGCCTCGGTCACCAGCGAACTCGTCCTGGACGAGGTACGGCTGCCGGCCGACGCGGTCCTGCCCGGCGCCAAGGGGCTGGGCGGCCCGCTGCGCTGTCTGGGCCACGCCCGGTACGGGATCGTATGGGGCTCGATGGGCGCCGCGCGGGCCAGCTTCGAGGCGGCGCTGGACTACTCCCGTAGCCGCGAGCAGTTCGGCCGGCCCATCGGCGGCTTCCAGCTCACCCAGGCCAAGCTGGCCGACATGGCCGTGGAACTGCACAAGGGCCTGCTGCTCGCCCACCATCTGGGGCGGCGCTTCGACGCGGGGCGGCTGCGGCCGGAGCAGATCAGCTTCGGCAAGCTCAACAACGTACGGGAAGCGATCGAGATCTGCCGGACGGCCCGGACGATCCTGGGCGCGAACGGGATTTCGCTGGAGTACCCCGTCATGCGGCACGCGACGAACCTGGAATCGGTGCTCACCTACGAGGGCACCGTCGAGATGCACCAGCTCGTGCTGGGCAAGGCGCTCACCGGGCTCGACGCGTTCCGGTGAGCGGAGCCGACCGGGGCCGGCGGGCTGCACGGCGCCCGCCGGCCCGTGGCCGGACCGGGCTCCCGGGTCAGCTCTGGTTGAAGAAGCCGCCCTCGGCGCGGCGCCGGCCGGGCTCGCCGTTGAGGATCCGGTAGTCGGCCGGGGTGAGCAGGAAGACGCGCGTGGCGACCCGCTCGATGGAGCCGCGCAGCCCGAACGTCAGCCCGGCCGCGAAGTCCACCACCCGCTTGGCGTCGGCGGAATCCATCGCGGTCAGGTTGACGATGACGGGGATGCCCTCGCGGAACAGCTCCCCGATGCCGCGGGCGTCCCGGAAGCCGTCCGGGGTGACGGTGGCGATGCGGGTGCCCTGGTCCTGGGCGCTCTCCTCGGCGACCTGGACGCGGGGGTCGGTCACCCAGGGGGTGTTCCCGGTGCTGCCGGGCTCGGACCCCTCGGCGTAGTCGTCGTCGTAGTAGCGCTCGTCATCGTTGTCGTCGACGAGGCCCAGCCAGGCGCTTGCCTTGCGTACCGATCCCATTGACGCCTCCTCTCACCCGCGGTCCGTGTGTCCGCACCTCTATCGTCGTCCATGATGCGGATGCTCTGCCAAGTGGATAGCCGCCGCACGGGGGGTTCGTGACACATCTGGTGCAAAGAGGGTGGCATGGCGTCAGAACCGGGGGGAGTCGCGGGAACTGACCGTGTGAAGGCTGTCACATGGAGTGTCGGAACGTCCAGTGCCGGTCCGGTACCCGATCGTTTCCCGTCGCAAACCGGACGGAATGCAAAGAGGCCGGGCACGGGCGGCAACCCGGTCGGCCCCGTACGGGGGGTCGGATGAACCCGGTCGGCCGCTTGCCGGGGGCGCGGTGTTGACCGGCGTACCGGGGCGGGGTGCGGCCCGAGGTGATTTATCGACAATCCAGGGTTCCGGGTCGTGACGACCCGAGGGTGCTGCGGCGGTGCCGAGGTGCTGCGAGGGGAGGGTGCGCCGACGGGCGCGGGTGTGTGAAGGCGCGGCGGACGGAAGGCGGCGCGCCGCGGGCCCGGCCGGGACGGCGGCGGGCCGGGCAGGGTGTCAGCTCAACAGGAGGACGACCACACACGACCGAAGTCGATGTGGTCGCGCGTGACCAGCCGCTGCCGTGAGTCCATGCGGCCAAGTGGAACAGGCATCCGGTTTCCCGTCAACCGCCATGAGACGCGCTGCCCACGATCCGGACAGCCTTGACAGGCGGGGCAGTTGGCCGCATAGCCTCAAGGACCGGCTGCGCTGAGGGGTGCGGCCCGTGACCGGCCCCGGCCGGTGTGTGAAGGCGCTCGACTCCCCGAGTGGGATCACCGCATCCACGGAGCCTTCACGCATGCCTGCGAACCACCGCGCGGTGGACGCCCCGCCGTCCCCGCGCCCCCTGCACCGTCACCCGCTTCCCCCGGCCGCCCCCGCGCGGCGCCGTACCCGGCCCGGTGTCCGGTGAGACCCGCCGTCGTGCTCGTCGGCGCGGGCCCGCGCGGCACCGGCCTGGTCGAACGCCTCGCCGCCAACGCCCCCGAGCTGTACGGCGCCGAAGCGCTCGACCTGCACCTGGTCGACCCCCACCCGCCCGGCGGCGGACGCGTCTGGCGCCGCGACCAGTCCCCGCTGCTGTGGATGAACTCCATGGCCGAGGACGTCACGATGTTCACCGACACGTCGGTCGAGCAGGAGGGGCCGGTGCGGACCGGGCCCTCGCTCGCCGAATGGGCCGCCCGGGTACGTACGGGGGAGATCCCCGCAGAGCCGGAACTGCGCCCGAACATCGCCGGGTTAGGGCCGCAGGACTTCGCCGGGCGGCAGGTGCAGAGCGCCTACCTGGAGTGGGTGTACGAGCAGGCGGTGGCCGCGCTGCCGCCCGGCGTCACCGTCCACGTGCACCGCCGCCGCGCGGTACGCGTCACGGGCCCGCGCGACGGACGGCAGCAGGTGTGGCTGGAGGAAAGCCCCACACCGCTCGTCGCCGACCTCGTCGTCCTCGCCCTCGGACACCTCGACGCCCAGCCCCCGCCGGAACAGCGCGCGCTGGCCGCCTTCGCCGCGCGCCACCAACTGACGTACCTTCCGGCCGACTTCACGGCCGACACGGACCTGACCGGGCTCGCCCCCGGCGAGCCGGTGATCGTGCGCGGCTTCGGGCTGGCCTTCGTCGACCTGATGGTGCTGCTCACCGAGGGGCGCGGCGGCTCGTACGTACGGGGTTCCGACGGTGAGCCGGTGTACCGGCCGTCCGGCAGGGAACCGGTGCTGTACGCCGGTTCGCGGCGCGGCGTCCCGTACCACGCCAAGCTCGGCTACACCTGGCAGGGCGAACGGCCGCCGCTGCCCCGCTTCTTCGGCCCCGCGCAGGTCGACGCGCTGCTCGCCCGCCCCGGCGGCTTCGACTTCCGGCGCGACGCCTGGCCGCTCATCGACAAGGAACTGGGCTTCGCCCACTACCACCGCCTCTTCACCGCCCACCCGGAGCGCGTACGCGCCGACTGGACCGCGTTCGAGGAGAAGTACGCCGCCGCCGAACCGCTCGGCGCGGAACAGCGGGAGCTGGTCGCCGCCGCCGTACCCGACCCGGCGGACCGCCTCGACCTGGCCGCCCTGGACCGGCCCCTCGACGGCGTCCGCTACCGGGACGCGGACGCCCTCCAGGAGGGCCTGCGCTCCTACATCGAGGCCGACCTCGCCCGCCGTCACGACCCCGCGCACAGCCCCGACCTGGCGGTCTTCCTCGCCCTGCTGTCGGTGTACGGCCAGCTCACCCGCGTCGGGGACCACGGCCCCTGGTGGCACGGCTTCTTCAGCTACCTGGCCTCCGGGCCGCCGGGGCCGCGGCTGCGGCAGCTGCTGGCGCTGTCCCGGGCCGGTGTGGTGCGCTTCCTCGGCGCCGGACTCACCGTCACCGCCGACCCGGAGCGCGGTGTGTTCCGGGCCCGCGGCAGCAGTGCGCCGGGCGTGCTCGCCGAGGCCCGCGCGCTGGTGGAGGCACGGCTTCCGGAACCCACCGTGGCGGACACGAAGGACGCCCTGCTGCGCGGCCTGTACGACGACGGCGCCGCCTCCACCGGCACCGGCCTGCTCGCCGTCGATCCCCGTGACGGCCGGGTGCTGGACCGCGCCGGGCGGCCGCACCCGCGCCGCTTCGCGCTCGGCCCGTACACCGACGCCCGCGCTTCCGGCGCGTTCGCCCGGCCCGGTACGAACGCGCCCGCCTTCCGGCAGAACGACGCCACCGCCCGCGCCCTGCTCCGGTTCCTGACCGGCCGCGCCGCACGGCACCCGGCACCACCCCACCGTCTCTGAGCAGCGACGAAAGGCCCCTGACATGTCCGTATCCCCGTGCGCCCTGCGCCCCCTCCACCTCGCCTTCGCGCTCGACGGCCCAATCCGCAGGGCCCGCCGCGGCCGGGAGGCGTACGACCCGGAGCACTACGTCCGGCTGGCCCGGCTCGCCGAACGCGGCACCCTGGACTTCGTCACGCTCGGCGACTCCTTCGCCCGGCCCGGGCCCGACGCGCTCGCCGTACTGGCCCGGGTCGCGCCCCGGACCGGACGCATCGGCCTGGTGCCGGCCGTCACCACCACCCACACCGAGCCGTTCCACGTCTCGACCGCGGTGAACACCCTGGACTGGGTCAGCCGCGGCCGGGCGGGCTGGACGGTGGAGGTGTCCCGGTCCCGCGCCGAGGCCCGGCTCTTCGGCCGCCGGGACGCCGCGCCCGCCGACGCGCTGTGGCGGGAGGCCGGCGAGGCCGCCGAGGTGAGCGCCCGGCTGTGGGACAGCTGGGAGGACGACGCGGAGATCCGCGACGCGGCCACCGGCCGGTTCGTCGACCGCGGCCGGCTCCACCACGTGGACTTCCGCGGCACGACCTTCTCCGTGCGCGGCCCCTCCATCACGCCCCGGCCGCCCCAGGGCCACCCGGTGATCGTGGTCGACGCGACCACACGGGCCGCCCGGGAGGTGGCCGCCGCGCACGCGGACGTGGCCCTCGTACGGGCCGAGGACCCGGCCACGGCCGGTGACGCCCGGGCCGGCCTGCGCGCACGCGCCCGCGCCCTGGGCCGGGACCCGGACCGGCTGCGGGTGCTGGCGTCGCTGCCCGTCGAGCTGTACTGCTCGGGCGACGCCGTCGGGCTCGCCGACCTGATCGGCGACTGGCACGCGGACGGCGCGTGCGACGGCTTCCACCTGCGGCCCGCCGACCCGCAGCGGGACCTCGCCCGGCTCGTCGACGGCACCGTCCCGGTCCTCCAGCACCGCTGCCTGCTCCGCCGCTTCTACCCGGGCGCGACCCTGCGCGAGCACCTCGGCCTGCCGCGCCCGGCCAACCGCTACGCCGCCGCCCGGAAGGTCCCGTCATGACCACGACCACCGCACCGTCCCGCACCCCGTCCGCCCCGCCGGGCCCCCGGCGCATGCATCTGGCCGCCCACTTCCCCGGCGTCAACAACACCACGGTCTGGACCGGCGACCCCGTCGGCTCCCAGATCGACTTCGCCTCCTTCGAGCACCTGGCGCACACCGCCGAGCGCGGCCGCTTCGACTTCTTCTTCCTCGCGGAGGGGCTGCGGCTGCGCGAGCACAAGGGGCGGATCCACGACCTCGACGTCATGGGCCGTCCGGAGGCGATCACCGTGCTGAGCGCGCTGGCGGCGGTCACCGACCGGCTGGGCCTGGCCGCCACCGTCAGCGCCACCTTCAACGAGCCGTACGAACTCGCCCGGCGGCTGTCCACCCTGGACCACCTCAGCGGGGGCCGCGCCGCCTGGAACGTGGTCACCACCTCGGATGCGTTCACCGGCGAGAACTTCCGCCGCGGCGGCTTCCTCGACCGCGCCGACCGCTATGTACGGGCCGCCGAGTTCGTCGCCACGGCCCGCGCGCTCTGGGACTCCTGGCCGGCGGACGGCACCGCGCGGCCGGTCGCGCACCAGGGCCCGCATTTCACCGTCCGGGGCGAGTTCACGCTGCCGCGCAGCCCGCAGGGCCACCCCGTCATCATCCAGGCCGGTGACTCCGCCGAGGGCCGCGACTTCGCCGCCGCCACCGCCGACGTGATCTTCAGTCGGCACAGCACCCTGGCGGCGGGCCAGGAGTTCTACGCCGACGTGAAGGGGCGGCTGCCCGCGCACGGCCGCGACGCCGACTCCCTCAAGATCATGCCGGGCGTCACCTTCGTCCTCGGCGACACCGCGGCCGACGCCCAGGAACGCGCCGCCACGATCCGCCGCCAACAGGTCTCGCCGCAGAACGCGCTGGTCGCCCTGGAACAGGTCTGGGGCGTGGACCTGTCCGCGTACGACCCGGACGGGCCGCTGCCGGACTTCGACCCGGTCCCGGACCCGGAGCTGGCCCAGGGCCGTGTCCGGATCGGCGACCCCAAGGCGGTCGCCGACCGCTGGCGGGCGCTGTCCGAGGCCAAGGGCCTGTCGATCCGGGAGACCGTGATCGAGACGACCGGGCGGCAGTCCTTCGTCGGCACGCCCGCGGCCGTCGCCGAGGAGATGGCCGCCTTCGTGGCCGCCCGCGCCGCCGACGGCTTCATCCTCATACCGCACCTGACCCCCGGCGGCCTCGACGACTTCGTGGACCGGGTGGTGCCGCTGCTCCAGGAGCGCGGTGTCCTCCGTACGGAATACGAGGGCGCCACGCTGCGCTCTCATCTGGGGCTGCCGGAACCGGCACGTCCCGCAGGAAAGGGCTGATGCCATGAGCACCACCACCAGCAGCACCGGCATGCAGGCGGAGCAGGACTGGAGGGCCTGGCACGACGAGCGTGTCGCCGAGGTCTCCCGGCCGTACGGTCCGCTCGCGCTGACGGGCACGCACTGGCTCGCCGATGCCCCGGACGGCCGACTGGACGGCGTACCGGGCCACTGGAGCGCGGACGGCGCGGCGGTGGTCCTGCGCGCGACCGCCGTCGACGGGCTCACCGTCGACGGGTCCCCGCTCGACGGCACCGTACGGCTCGACGCCGACGGCAGCCCCGCGACGGCCCGGGCCGCACACGACGGCCGACGGCTGCCGGTGCTGCACCGGGAGGGGGAGTGGGCCGTCCGCGTCTTCGACCCCGGCTCCGAGGCCCGGCGGGCCTTCGGCGGCATCGACGTCTTCCCGTACGACGCGGGCTGGGTGCGGCCCGGGCTCTTCCGGCCGTACCGCACGGGGCGCACGGTCGAGGTGCCCAACGCCGACGGGCAGCGGCGCGGCCTCGGCCTCGGCGGCGAACTGGCCTTCACGCTGGACGGCGACGAGCACACGCTCCAGGTCGCCGTCGAGGCGGACGGCTCGCTGTGGGCCGTCCTCGCCGACGCCACCAGCGGCACGGACAGCTACCGCTTCCGCTTCCTGCGGACCCCGGCCCCGGCGGCGGACGGCACCGTACCGGTGGACCTGAACCGCACCCTGCTGCCGCCCTGCGCCTTCGCCGACCACTTCATCTGCCCGTTCCCGCCGCCCGGCAACACACTGCCCTTCGCGTTGCGCGCCGGCGAGCGGAACCGCATCCCTGGCTGAGCCGTCACAGCACCGACCGAGGGGGTCAACTTCCGCCCCGGCAGCGCCTGTTGCTGCCGGGGCGGGCGTGTGTACGGCCGTCGGGCGGGCGTCCGAAAGCCCCCCTTGCGCCCACGGGCCCGGCCCCCGAAACTCCCGAGCAGCGCTGTCCGGGGCATGCGCGAACGGGACGTGCGGAGTCCCGCGTGCCCGCCGGGCGGTGCCGTACGGACCTGCCCACAGGCGGGTCCTTCCGATCCCCTCGGAGGTAGCAGTGAGACACGAGCGCACTACCCCCCGAAGCGGCGCGGCCAGACGCGGCCGGCTGATCGCCGTGGCGTCCGGGCTGGTCGCGATCGGCGCCATGACCCTGCCCACCGCCCACGCGGGCGAGCCCGCGCCGCCCGCCACGTTCAGCGCCTCCCAGCTCGCCGCTGTCAGCGACGCCGTACGCTCCGCGGACGTCGCGGGCACCGCCTGGGTCGTGGACCCGAAGACCCACCAGGTCGTCGTCCAGGCCGACAGCCGGGTGACCGACGCCCAGCTCGACCGGATCAAGCAGCGCGCGGGCGCGGGCGCCGGCGCGCTGAAGGTGGAGCGCGTCCCCGGTGTCATGCGCAAACTGATCTCCGGCGGCGACGCCGTCTACGCGACCAGCTGGCGCTGCTCCCTCGGCTTCAACGTCAAGAAGGGCAGCACGTACTACTTCCTGACGGCCGGGCACTGCACCGAAGGCAACCCGCCCTGGTACACCAACTCCTCGCACAGCAAGAGCATCGGCCCGACCGCCGGTTCCAGCTTCCCGGGCAACGACTACGGCCTGGTCCGCTACAGCAACAGCAGCGTCTCGCACGAGGGAACGGTCGGTGGCCAGGACATCACCAAGGCCGGCAACGCCACCGTCGGCCAGACGGTCACCCGCCGCGGCTCGACCACCGGCACCCACAGCGGCAAGGTCACCGGTCTGAACGCCACCGTCAACTACGGCAACGGCGACATCGTGTACGGCATGATCAAGACCACCGTCTGCGCCGAGCCCGGCGACAGCGGCGGCCCGCTCTACGCCGGCAGCACGGCGCTCGGCCTGACCTCCGGCGGCAGCGGCAACTGCTCCTCCGGCGGCACCACCTACTTCCAGCCCGTCACCGAAGCGATCAGCGCGTACGGCGTCAGCATCTACTGACCCGCCCCCACGCAGCCGGCAGCGTTGTGGGCCCCCGGCCGCACCCGCGGCCGGGGGCCCTTCGCCGGTGCGCGGCGCGGCGTACGGCCGACACGGACCCTCGACCGTTCCACGGACCGGTCATACCGTGGTGAGGGCGCACGATCCGGACGCGGTGCGCGGGCAGATCGGACGGCAGGGGGCCGTGATGGTCGAGGAACTCGTGATAGCCGGGATCTCGCTGGCCTCGGCGGGCGCGGTGTACGTGATGGCGGCCGCACGGGTGGTCAAGCAGTACGAACGGGGCGTCGTGCTGCGGCTGGGGAAGCTGACCTCGCCCGCGCGCGGGCCCGGGTTCACCATGATCATTCCGGGCGTCGACCGGATGCGCAAGGTCAACATGCAGATCGTCACCATGCCGGTGCCCGCCCAGGAGGGCATCACCCACGACAATGTGACGGTCCGGGTGGACGCGGTGGTCTACTTCAAGGTCGTGGACGCCGCCGACGCGGTGGTCAAGGTCGAGGACTACCGCTTCGCGGTCTCCCAGGTCGCCCAGACCTCGCTGCGCTCCATCATCGGCAAGAGCGACCTGGACGACCTGCTCTCCAACCGCGAGAAGCTCAACCAGGGGCTCGAAGTGATGATCGACAGCCCGGCGCTGGGCTGGGGCGTGCAGATCGACCGGGTCGAGATCAAGGACGTGTCGCTGCCGGAGACCATGAAGCGGTCGATGGCGCGCCAGGCGGAGGCCACCCGCGACCGGCGGGCCCGCGTCATCAACGCCGACGCCGAACTCCAGGCGTCCAAGAAGCTGGCCGAGGCCGCGCAGGCGATGTCCGACCAGCCGGCCGCCCTGCAACTGCGCCTGCTCCAGACCGTCGTCGCGGTCGCCGCCGAGAAGAACTCCACGCTCGTCCTGCCGTTCCCGGTCGAGCTGCTGCGCTTCCTGGAGCGCTCCGGCCTCCAGGCGCAGGCGCAGACGGAGGCGTACGAGAAGCGGGAGTCCGCCGCCGTGCCGGCCGCCGCCCGGCCGGAAGACGTGCGGGACGCCCGGCCGGAAGCCGCGCCGCACACCGAAGCGGCGGCCGGCCTGGAGCAGTTGCCGGAGGCGGAGCAGCTGCCCTGATACGGGAGCGGCGGCCCCCGGGGAGGCGGAAAACCGTCCTGGTGTGCGAAGGAAGTCCCCTGAAGGGCTGAATCTTCTGTACGTTCTGCCGCCGCCGGTGAGCGAAGTCCGGCCTGGGGCATCGATTTTTGGACAGGTGCAGACCTCGCCGGAGGCCGGTTCCGGCCACTCCAAAGTGTTCGTTTGGTGTCCGCACAGGGAAACGACGTGCGCGGATATCGGAACGCGTGGCGAACGGCCGGTGGAACGTGTTCCGTTCTCCAGACCGGATCTCGGTCTTGTGCGCGAGCCGCGTTAATCGGAATACTCGACACCGCGCATTGGCATGGACGCGACTTCCTGCGGCAGGCTGCGCAGGCGACTCCCGTTCCGTGTCTGTTCCTCACGTCCTCCGGGCACGCGGCCCCCCACACACCGCGGCCCATCCCCCCACGGGAGGCTTTGAGTTGAAGCACCGACGGATTACTCAGCGGCGCGCGGTCCTGGCCGGCGCGGGAGCCCTGGCTCTCGCGACCACCGCCACCCTCTCCCTGGCCAGCGCCAACGCGGCGGACGGCCCGGCCGTGAAGCAGCTGACGCCCGCCGCGGCCACCGCGCTCGCATCCCAGCTCAGCGGTCACGCAGCCGGTTCGTACTACGACGCACGGGCCAAGAAGCTGGTGGTCAACGTCGTCGACCGGAAGGCGGCCGACGCCGTACGGGCCAAGGGCGCCGAGGCCAGAATGGTCCGGCACAGCCTCGCCCAGCTCGACGCGGCCCGCGCGACGCTCAAGCAGCGGGCCACCATCCCCGGCACCGCCTGGGCCATGGACCCGCGGGCCAACAAGGTCGTCGTCACCGCCGACCGCACGGTCTCGGGCGCCAAGTTCGACAAACTGAACAAGGTCGTCAAGAGCCTCGGCAGCAAGGCCGAGCTGCGCCGCACCGCGGCGAAGTTCACCCCGTTCATCGCCGGCGGCGACGCGATCTGGGGGAGCAGCTCGCGCTGCTCGCTCGGCTTCAACGTCACCAAGGGCGGCCAGCCGTACTTCCTGACGGCCGGCCACTGCGGCAACGCCGTCAAGTCCTGGTCCGACAAGCAGGGCGGCCAGGAGATCGCCGGCACCGAGGACTCCAAGTTCCCGGGCAGCGACTACGCCATTGCCAAGTACACCGCGGACATCGCCCACCCGAGCGAGGTGAACACCTACGGCGGCAGCCCGCAGAAGATCACCAAGGCGGCCGAGGCCACCGTCGGCCAGAAGGTCAAGCGCAGCGGCAGCACCACCCAGGTGCACGACGGCACGGTCAAGGCGCTCAACGCCAGCGTCAACTACCAGGAAGGCACGGTCGAAGGGCTGATCCAGACCGATGTCTGCGCCGAGCCCGGCGACAGCGGAGGCGCGCTGTACGACGGCGACTCGGCGCTGGGGCTGACCTCGGGCGGCAGCGGCAACTGCTCCTCGGGCGGCGAGACCTACTTCCAGCCGGTCCCGGCGGCCCTGAAGGCGGTCGGCGCGCAGATCGGCTAGGCCGCCCGCCGGCCGAGGCCGACGTGGCAGGCACCGCCATTTTGTAACGGAACGGTCCCCGGACGCAATTGCTGCCGGGGGCCGTTTCTGTTTTCCGGACGCGGTCGGCAAAAGAATAGGAAAGAAGTCTGTGTAAATACCGGCGGCTTGGTGCCGGCGGTCCGGTTCCACCGGCCGGGACGGAGTGCGGGACGGGTGGCGGGTGTCGCGTCAGCCCGTCGGCGGCCTCCGGGGAATCGTTTTCACGATACCGGTACAGGCCGTTGAAATGTTGACGGGAATGTGATCCGACCCGCCCTTTCCAAGGAGGTGTGAGGCACCTCTCAGGGATGCCGTCTTTCGGGGAAACAGCTGGCAAATGTCCGGTATGATCCCGATTTCGCGGTGCGGGTCGTGACGACTTCAGGAAGTCGGGAGCCCGTTGCCGAATTGCCGTACCGGCTTTTCCCGTTCGGCGGCCGGAACGGATTTGCCAAGCCCGTTGCGGCTGGCTCTAATGATGCATCAGCCCCGTGGCCGAAAAGAATCCGGCAGGTACCGGTGAGCCGAGCGCCGTGCTGTTCCGGCGGGCGGCGCGAGGGCGTCCGCGCTGCCGTCCCGTGGAGGGGGCGGGGCGGCAGCGCGGGCCGCGGGCCCGGGCGGACGACGGGACTTCGCGGAAGCGCCCGCGGGCCGGCCCCGCGGAGTTCATCCGATGGACCGCGGGGGCCCGACGAAAGCAAGGGGTCGCGAATGACTTTCGGGGAATGTGCGGGCGGGGCGGGATTCCTAGCGTCGTAGGCGACCGGTTCCCGTACGAGGACAGGACCCCGCCATGCTGCCGACCGCTTCACCCGCCCCGGCGCCGACCACCGCCCGGCCTCCCGCCGTCACCACCCCCGCGGACGGCCGCCCCGCCTACGTCACCACCCTCGCCGAAACGCCCGCCGAGGTCCGGGCCGCGCAGCGGCTGCGGTACGCGGTCTTCGCCGAGGAGTTGGGCGCCGCGCTCCGTACGCCCCTGCCGGGACACGACATGGACGACTTCGACGACCTGGCGGACCACCTCATCGTCACCGAGACGGCCACCGGCGACGTGGTCGGCACCTACCGCCTGCTCCCGCCCGGACGCACCGAACGCTCCTACTCCGCGACCGAGTTCGACCTGCGCGCCCTGCACGGCCTGCGGGCGAAGACGGTCGAGGCGGGCCGCTCGTGCGTCCACCCCGGCCACCGCTCCGGTGCGGTCGTCAACCAGATGTGGGCGGCGCTCGCGCGCTACGTCACACTGTCCGGGCACCGCTACCTGGCGGGCTGCGCCTCCGTACCGCTCGACGACGGCGGTCGCGCCGCCGCCGACGCCTGGCTGCTCGGCTCCACCCGGCACGCGTCGCCGCCGGACCTGCGCGTCCACCCGCGGCGGCCGTGGATACCCGGACCGCCCGACGAGCAGGCGCCACGGGCCGGTGCGCCGGACGCGGAGCGCGTGGGCGGTCCGAGCTACGCGCGGCTGCCCCCGCTGCTGCGCGGCTACCTCCGCATCGGCGCCTGGATGTGCGGGGCCCCGGCCCACGACCCGGAGTTCGGCGTCGCGGACTTCTTCGTCCTCCTGGACATGGAGCGGCTGAACGACCGCTACCGCCGCTTCTTTCTCGGGGAGTCCCGGTGAACGCCTGGGCCGCGACCTCGTCCTGCACCCCGCGCTGCGCCCGGCACACCGCCCCGCGGGTGTCCGCACCGCGCCTCGCCTGCCGTTATGCCGCGCTGGTCGGGTCGCTGGCCGCGGGAGCCGCCGCGGGGGAGCGGCTCGCCGACCGGCGGACCATGCGGCTCCGGGCCGCGGCGGTGCTGCGGGCCCTGGGGATACGCGTGACGTTGACCGTGCCGGGGGCGGCCGCGCTCAGCGCGCCGCGTCCGCCGGGCGGCCCGGGGACACTGATCGTCGCCGACCACATCTCCTGGCTGGACGTGCTGACGCTGCTGGCCGTGGAGCCGGTGACGGTGCTGGCCAAGCGGGAGGTCGGCCGGTGGCCGCTGCTGGGGCCGCTCGCCAGGAAGGCGGGCACCCGGTTCATCGACCGGGAGGGCCTGCGCGCCCTGCCGCACGTGGTGGCGGAACTGGCGGGGCTGCTGCGCGAAGGGCGTTCCGTGCTGGTCTTCCCGCAGGGCACCACCTGGTGTTCGGCGGCGGCCGGCCGGTTCCGGCGGGCGACCTTCCAGGCGGCGGTCGACGCGGGCGCTCCCGTACGGCCGGTGACGGTCACCTACGCCCAGCACGGCATACCGAGCACGGTCGCGGCCTTCCTCGGCGACGAGGGCTTCGGCCGTTCGCTGCACCGGGTGGCCGCGGCCGGCGGGCTCACCGTACGAGTGACCGTCCACCCGCCGCTGGAGCCCGCCGTGGACCGGCGCGCCCTGGCCGAGCGGGCCCAGCGGGTGATCCGCGCGGGGGAGCCGCCCGCCCATGGGTGAGGTGCTGAACCAGGCGGTGGAGCTGCTGCGGGCGCAGCTGGACTCGCCGTGGCTGTGGGCCATCGTGTTCGGGGTGGCCGGACTGGACGCGCTGCTGCCGTTCATGCCGAGCGAGACCACCGTGGTGATGGTGGCGGTGCTGCTCGGCGCCGACCTGCCGCGGCTCGCGGCGCTCGCCGCGGTGGCGGCGGCGGGCGCGCTGTGCGGAGACTGTCTGAGCCATGCGGTCGGGCGGTGGGGCGGCCCGCGGCTGACCGCGCGGCTGCTGCGCGGGGAGCGCGGCCGAAGACGCTACGCCTGGGCGTGCGCGGCGGTCGAACGGCACGGCACCTCCCTGGTGGTGACGGCGCGGTTCCTGCCCGGCGGTCGGGTGGCGGCGGGCCTGTCCACGGGCGCCCTGCGCTTCCCGGTACGGCGGTTCGTCCTGCTGGATGCGGCCGGCGCGAGCCTGTGGGCGGTGTCGAGCACGGCGATCGGCGCGGTGGGCGGGGCCCGTTTCGCCGAAGAGCCGGTCAAGGGGCTGCTGCTGGCGTTCGCGCTAGCCCTCGGGCTGGTCGCGGCGGTGGAGGGGGCCCGCAGGGTCCGGGCCGCGCGGACCGCCTCGGCGCGCTGACGGCCCGTCGGGAGGCCGGGCGGGAACGGGACCGGCCCCCGGACATCCGCTGTGGATGCCCGGGGGCCGGTGGCGCGGTACGGCCGCGAGGCCGTGACGGCCGGACCGCTCAGGGGATCACCGCCCGGTCAGAACTCGAAGACCAGGCCCTTGCCGGCCTCCATCGCACAGGGGTTGGCGAAGGTGTGCTCGTACGCGACGCGGCGGCCCTGCCAGACGCCGTTCGCCGTCACCACGACGGGGTTGTACTCCTTGGTGCACATACGGTCCGAGGCGGCCTTGGTGATCTTGTCGAAGTCGCCGTTCGCGGTCCGGAGTTCGGCACAGGCGGCGCGCGCCATGGGGTGCGAGCCGCTGCCGGCCGAGCTACAGCTCAGCGACACCGCACGCTGGATGGAGGCCGTCGCGGCGGTGTCCCCGTACCCGACGGTGAGCACCAACTCGGAGGGCGCGTACAGGCTCTTCGGCGTCGCGGGCTGGGCCTGGGCCGTGGTGGCCAGACCGCCGAGTGCGAGCGCCGCGCCGAGCGCGATCCCTCCAGTGATGTACCGCATTTTCGAACTCTCCTTCGGTTGTCGTCTCGAATGCCGGACATCGAGGAGTCTGGCCGAGGCGCATCAGGAAAGCACATCGATCGGTGACTTCCAGTCGTTGGTTGAAAACTCAGCGTGGTGGCGTGAAGTCGAGTGGTGGGCGTTTCGGTACGCGATGTGTGCTATGCCGTGCGGTCAGCGGGAACATGTGGGGCGCCGGGTTCCGGACGGGCCGGGCGTGCGACGAAAAGCAGCCAACTCCTGTGGTTCGAGGGGGTGCAGGGGGCTCGTGCGGGTTCGCCGCTAATGGCCGAAGAGCGGCTGCCGAGGGGGGTGTTGGGAGGGGTTGGGCGGCTGTCGGTGGCGACGGCATGCCGTGTCCCGGCGTGCGAACGGCGTGCCGTATGCCCCATTAGGGTAACTTTGCGGCACTTGTTCGCGGCGCGAGGAGAGAACCGTCATGGGCGGATGGCGCTGGTACCGCACGCGCCGCAGACTGCGCACCCACCGGGTGTGGAAGCTGCCGGTCGCCCTGCTGCTCGTCGGCCTCTTCCTGTCCTGGCTGCTGCCGGCGGCCGACCGCGAGTTCACCCATCTCCAGCGGGACGTGGGCGAGCAGTTCTTCCCGCATCTGGACTCCGGGTCGATGTCCACCCTGCTCGGCGCCGTCGCGGGCGGCATGATCACCCTGACCGGCCTGGTCTTCACCGCGCTCACGCTCGCCATGCAGTTCGGCGCGGCCCAGCTGTCCGTCCGCGTGGTGCCGATCCTCCAGCAGGAAGCCGTCATGCGCTGGGCCATGGGCACCTTCATGGCGACCTTCGTCTACACCCTGATGGTGTCGGTGCGGCTGGCGGTCCGTGAGGAGGACTACCGGCCCGTCCTGTCGATGCTGTTCGCCATCGGGCTCTCGGTCGTCTGCGCGGTGCTGTTCTTCGCGCTGGTGGCGCGGGTGAGCGGCGTACTGAACTCCGGTGCACTGCTGCGCACGCTGGCCGCCGAGGGGCGGCGGGCGGTGTTCCGTACCCACCCGTCCGGCCCGCCCGCGACCGGCGGCCCCTCCCCGGAGGGCGGCGTGCAAGCGGACGGCGAACCCGAGGTGGTGCGGCTGGGCGCGCCGCCGCGGAGCGGTCAGGTGCTGCTGGCCTTCGACGCGCGGCGGCTGGAGCGGCTGGCCCGGAGGTGGGGCGTGCGCGTCGAACTCGTCCCCGTGGTGGGGGACTTCGTGGCGCTGGAGGCGCCGCTGTTCGCCGTGTACGGGCCCGGCGGCCGGGCCCGCCGCCGGGCACTGCTGCGCTGCCTGCTGTTCGGCGAGACGCAGAGCGTGTCCGGCGACCCGGCCGGAGCGTTGCGCGCCCTGGTGGACATCGCCCTCAAAGCACTGTCCCCGGCCGTCAACGACCCCGGCCGGGCCGTACAGGTACTGGACCACGTCGAAGACCTGCTGGTGCTGCTCGCCCCGCGGACGGCCCCCGCGCCCGCCGCCAGGACGGCGGCCTTCACCCACCGCACCCGCTCCTGGGCCGACTACGTGTGCATCGGCACGGACGAGATCCGCCACTTCGGCGCCGCCTCGGTGCAGGTCCAGCGGCGGCTGCGCGCCCTGTACGCCACGGTGGTGCCGCTCTGCGGGCCACAACGGGCCGGGCCGGTCGACGCGCGGCTGGCGACGATGGACGCGGAAGCCCTCCGGCAGTGGCCCCAGGAACTGGACCGCCGCCTCGCCGGCCGCCCGGACCCGCAGGGCCTGGGAACGGAGAGCGGCAGCGAACCGCCCGCGCCCTGACCGCGGCGGACGTCCGGCCCACGGCTGCCGGGAAGCGCGTACCCGGCCCGACCGGCTGATCTAAAGTTCTCCGGTAGGCCCGTCACCTGGTGACACGAGAAGGAAACCACGAATATGCCGACCGAGACGTTCGAGTTCCAGGTAGAAGCACGCCAGCTCCTGCAGATGATGATCCACTCGATCTACTCGAACAAGGACGTTTTCCTGCGCGAGCTGATCTCCAACGCCTCCGACGCGCTGGACAAACTGCGGCTCGAAGCGCTGCGCGACGACACCCTCGACGCCGACGTGTCCGACCTGCACATCGACATCGAGACCGATGCCGAGGCGCGTACCCTCACCGTCCGCGACAACGGCATCGGCATGTCGCACGACGAGGTGGTCCAGCTCATCGGGACCATCGCCAACTCCGGGACCGCCAAGTTCCTCCAGGAGCTGAAGCAGGCCAAGGACGAGGCCACCGCGGAAGGGCTCATCGGGCAGTTCGGCGTCGGCTTCTACGCGGCGTTCATGGTCGCGGACAAGGTCACACTGGTGACCCGGCGCGCGGGCCGGAGCGAGGGCACGCGCTGGTCGTCCACCGGCGAGGGCACGTACACCGTCGAGCCGGTCGAGGACGCGCCGCAGGGCACGGCCGTCACGCTGCACCTCAAGCCGGTGGACCAGGAGGACCAGCTCTTCGACTACACCTCCCGCTGGAAGATCCGGGAGATCGTCAAGCGGTACTCCGACTTCATCACCTGGCCGGTCCGGATGGCCGCCGAGGCCCCGGCCGGGCAGAAGGAGAAGGAGGAGGGGGACGGCGAGGAGGCGAAGGCCACGCCCGAGCCCGAGACGCTCAACTCGATGAAGGCGCTGTGGGCGCGCTCCCGGGACGAGGTGAGCGACGAGGAGTACCACGAGCTGTACAAGCACATCAGCCACGACTGGACCGACCCGCTCGAAACCCTGCGCATGCAGGCGGAGGGCACGTTCGAGTACCAGGCGCTGCTGTTCCTGCCCTCCCGCGCGCCCCAGGACCTGTTCGCGCGGGACCACAAGCGCGGTGTGCAGCTCTATGTGAAGCGCGTTTTCATCATGGACCACTGTGAAGCGCTGCTGCCCGAGTACCTGCGCTTCGTCAAGGGTGTCGTCGACGCCCAGGACCTGTCGCTGAACGTCTCCCGCGAGATCCTCCAGCAGGACCGGCAGATCCAGCTCATGCACCGCCGGCTGGTGAAGAAGGTGCTGTCCACGGTCAAGGAGATGATGACGCAGCGCCCGGAGAACTACGCCACGTTCTGGCGGGAGTTCGGCCGCGTCGTCAAGGAGGGCCTGCTCAGCGACCACGAGAACCGCGACGCCATCCTGCGCATCGCCTCTTTCGCCACCACCCACGACGAGGAGAAGCCGGCCACCCTCCAGCAGTACGTCGAGCGCATGAAGGAGGGCCAGGAGCACATCTACTTCATGACCGGCGAGTCCCGCACCGCCATCGAGAACTCGCCGCACATGGAAGCCTTCCGGGACAAGGGCTACGAGGTGCTGCTGCTGACCGACCCGGTCGACGAGGTGTGGGTCGAGACCGTCCCCGAGTTCGAGGGCAAGGAACTGCGGTCGATCGCCAAGGGCGAGGCCGGCCTCGACGAGGAGGAGACCGAGGAGGCCAAGGCCGAGCGGGAGAAGCGGCAGGAGGACTTCGCGGGGCTGCTGTCCTGGATGACGGAGCGGCTCGGCGAGCAGGTCAAGGAGGTACGGCTGTCCTCCCGCCTGACCGTCTCGCCGGCCTGCATCGTCTCGGACACCGACGATGTGACCCCGGCGCTGCGCAACATGTACCGCGCCATGGGCCAGGAACTGCCCGAGGCCAAGCGCATCCTGGAGCTCAACCCCGGCCACCCGCTGGTCGAGGGGCTGCGCAAGGCCCAGGCCGAGCGCCCGGACGACGCGGACCTCGCCGGGACGGCCGAGCTGCTGCACGGCATGGCGCTGCTCGCCGAGGGCGGCGAACTGAGCGACCCGGCCCGCTTCACCAAGCTGATGGCGGAGCGCCTGGAGCGCGCGCTGTAAGCGCTTGGGCGAGGCTCGCTCCGTAAGCAAGCGCTTCGGCGAGGCCCGCCCCGTACGACTGCCGCCGGGTCCTCCGTGGGCCCGGCGGTGTCATATCCGCGTCTTGTCCGGTGCCGCCGACGTCATGCCCGGCGCCGGTCCAGCTCCGGCAGTCCGGCCGTCAGCGCGCGCATCCCGCGCGCCACCAGCTCGGCGGGGTCCGCCGCCCGTGCGTCCGCCCCGTCGTCCGCCGAGGCCCAGGTCTCCACCGCGACCCGCATCGCCGTGTTGGCGGCCGCCGCCGCGAGCCGTACCTCCAGCGGGCCGCCGTCCGTCACTTCGGCGAGGACGGGGACCAGCGCCTCCTCGGAGTCGTGGTGCACGCGGTGCCAGACCGAGCGCAGCGCCGGGTCGTCCCGCATCACCCGCAGCAGCCCGCGCGTCCAGCGCAGCGCCTCGGCGGCCCGCTCGTCGGACGGCGTCAGCGCCTGCCGCGCCGCCCGCTCCAGCACCTCCCGTACGGACCGCCCGTCGGCCTCCCCGGCCAGCCGGCGCAGTTCCGCGAGCCACTGCCGTACCCCGACGGCGAGCAGCGGCGCGACCGCGTCCTCCTTGGTGCGGAAGTAGCGGTAGAAGGTCCGCAGGGCGACGCCGGCGGCGCGGGCGATGTCGTCGGCGGTGACGGCGGAGCCGCGCTCGGCGAACAGCGCCGCCGCGGCGCGCGCGATCTCCAGCTCGGTCGCCGCCTTGCGCCGCTCGGTCAGGGAGGGGGCGGCGGACGGCGGGGGCGCGGTGGCCGGTGCGGTGGGGCGCGGTGCGGTGGGCATGGGGCGAGCTTACGACGCCCGTACGGCGAGGTGGCACAGCGCGCGGAGGTGGCACAACGTGCCACCAAGGCGTACGGTGCCGGTGTCGTCCGCGGCGGACGCGGACACCGAGAGCGGGAGAGAGCCACATGGAGCGCTTCGACGGACGCCGCGTCCTGATCACCGGGGCCGGGTCGGGCATCGGGCAGGCCACCGTGCACCGGGTGCTGGCCGAGGGCGGCCGGGTGGTGGCCGCCGACATCAGCGAGACGGGGCTGAAGGCCACCGCCGGGCGGGCCGCGGCGGACGGCCACGCCGACCGGCTGAGCACCGCGGTGCTGGACATCGCGGACGAGGCCGCGGTGCGCGCGGGCGTCGCCGCCGCCGTCGAGGAGCTGGGCGGGCTGGACGTCCTGGTCAACGCGGCGGGCATCCTGCGCGCCTCGCACACCCACGAGACCACCCTGGACGCCTTCGAGCGGATCATCGCGGTCAACCTGACCGGCACCTTCCTGATGATCCGCGAGGCGCTGCCCGCGCTGCTGGAGGGCCGGGCGCCGGTGGTGGTCAACTTCAGCTCCACCTCCGCCGCGTTCGCGCACCCCTACATGGCGGCGTACGCGGCCAGCAAGGGCGGCATCCAGTCCATGACGCACGCCATCGCGAGCGAGTACGCCAAGCAGGGGCTGCGCGCGGTGTGTGTGGCGCCGGGGTCGGTGCGGTCCGGCATGACCGCGGACCCGGGCCTGCCCGCGGACGCCGACATGAGCCTGTTCGGGAAGCTGCTGCCGGCCATCGGCGAGGGCTTCGCGCCCCCGGAGACGGTCGCGGGCGTCATCGCGATGCTCGCCTCCGAGGACGGCGCGTTCATCACCGGTACGGAGATACGGATCGACGGCGGCACCCACATGTGAGGCAGGGGCGCACGGGCGGCGCCGTCACTGCCGCACCTCGCTGCGGTTGATCATCGTCCGGCCCTTGGTGAGGGCGGCGAAGACCAGCGTCAGGACGGTGCCCGCGACGGCCCAGGCGGACAGCACCAGCAGCGGGCCGGTCACCGCGTTGCCGTGGAAGTACGCGATGGAGCGGGACGCCCAGGTGCCCGCGCCCGGCGGCAGCGCGGGGCCGATCGCCCGCCAGAAGTCCGGCAGCAGGGGGTAGGGGTAGGCGCCGCCCGCGCTGGGGTTGCCGGCGATCACCACCACGAGGATGGTCAGGCCGATGCCGATGATCCCGGCGATGGCCTGGAAGGCGAAGGTGGTGGCGCCCACCGCGAACACGATCAGGGCGCCCAGGCCCCACAGTCCGTAGAGGCTGCCGGGCAGGGCCCCCAGGATGGGGCCGATGACGACGGCCCCGGCCAGGCCGGTGAGGACCGAGTAGACGGCGAGCGCGGCCAGCCGGATGACCGCCCGCTTGAGGTTGGTGGGGCGGGCGCCGAAGCTGATCGCGAGGATCGCGGCGCACAGATAGCCGCCCACGCACCAGCCGACCACCAGGTAGAACGAGGACAGGCCGCGGGTGTCGTCCTTGTCGGCGGGGGCGATGTCCTGAACCTGTACGGTGCGCTTCTGCGCCTTCTCGGCCTGGGTGACCACCTGCTCGACGGCTTGCGAGAGCGAGGCCCCGGAGCCGCTGGCCACCAGCAGTTTGTCGGTGCTGCCGCGCGGGTCGACGATCAGCGCGCCGTCGATGTCCCGCTCCTTGAGCTGCCGCTCCGCGTCCGCCTCGGAGGAGGCCGCGCGCGGGTCGAGGGGGGAGCCCGGCAGCTTGTCGAGCCGTTCGACGAGCTGCCCGCTCATCTGCTGGGGGGCGACGACCGCGAACGCCACGTCCTTGGGCTTGGGGGAGTGGAAGGCGCCCGCGTACGACGCGATGAACAGGGCCGTCAGGGCCAGCACGCCGATCATCAGCAGCGCGGCCCGGGCGGAGACCGCGTCCTTCACCTCCCCGAGGAAGCTGCCGCCGTGGGTGTCCTGGTCCCGGATGCCGCGGGTGCCGTCGTCCGCCGTGGCCATGTGCCACTCCCTCGCCCTGTCGTGCCGAGCAGTTCGTTGTCACCTTTTGCCCCATATCTTCCGTTCCATTGCGGAAATCCGCAGGCCGGGCGGGCTGATCGGGGGCGAAGGGCGGGCGCCGTTCGATTTTCGTACGACTGTTCGAGAAAAGCGTTATGGTGGGAACGCGACGGGGGACGCGGAACAGGTCAGGGGGTGCACGAGCGGTAGGAGGCGCGGATGCCACGGTTCACGCATCTGCACACCGCCTCGGGCTTCTCCCTGCGGTACGGCGCCGCCCACCCCGAACGCCTCGTCGAGCGCGCCGCCGAACGCGGCATGGACGCCCTCGCGCTGACCGACCGGGACGGCCTCGCCGGAGCCGTCCGCTTCGCCAAGGCGGCGGCCGCGGCCGGCGTCCGCCCGCTGTTCGGCACCGAACTGGCGGTGACCCCGCCCGAGGGCGGCCACCCGGCGCCGGGCGCCGCCCCGGGGACGGCCCGGCGGCGCGGCCCGGTGCGCGGCGGCGCGTTCATCGACGAGTCCGCGGCCCGCGCCGTCTTCCTCGCCCGGGACGGCGCGGCCGGCTGGGCCATGCTCTGCCGCCTGGTCACGGCCGCCCACGCCGCCACCCTGCCGGGAGACACCACCCGGCCCGTACTGACCTGGGCCGCCCTCACGGAAGCGGTGCGCGCCGGGGCGCCGGACGCGGTGACCGTCCTGCTCGGCCCGGACTCCGAACCCGGCCGCGCGCTGGCCGCCGGGCGCCCCGACCGCGCCGCCCGGCTCCTCGCCCCCTGGCGCGAACTGTTCGGCGACGCGCTGCGCCTGGAGGTCGTCGACCACGGCCGTACCGGCACCGGCCCCGGCTCGCTGCGCCTCGCCGCCCGTACCCTCGGCTTCGCCGTCGACCACGGCGTCCGGGCCGTGCTGACCAACGCCGTCCGCTACGCCGACCCCGGCCAGGGCCCCGTCGCCGACGTCCTGGACTCCGCCCGCCGCCTGGTCCCGGTGGACCGGCACCGCCCGGAGGCCCGGGACAGCGGCGAGCGATGGCTCAAGGACGCGCACACGATGGCCCGTACGGCCGAGCGGATCGCCGAGGCGGCCGGTCTCGGGCCCGGCACCGCGCGGCGGCTGCTGGAGATGACCGAGGAGACGGCCGCCCGCTGCCGGGTCGACCCGGAGGACGGCCTCGGGCTGGGCACCGTCCACTTCCCCGAACCGCACCTGGTGGGCGCCGCGCGCCGCACCGCCGGACGGGTGCTGCGCTCGCGCTGCGCCGCCGGGATGGTGCTGCGCGGCTACGACCGGCGCCGCACGTACTGGGAGCGGATGGACCACGAGCTGGACATCATCGAGCACCACGGCTTCGCCTCGTACTTCCTGACCGTCGCCCAGGTCGTCCAGGACACCCGGGAGCTGGGCATCCGGGTCACCGCGCGCGGCTCGGGCGCGGGCTCGCTGGTCAACCACCTGCTGGGCATCGCGCACGCCGACCCGGTCGAACAGCACCTGCTGATGGAGCGCTTCTTGTCCAAGCGCCGCGCGGTGCTGCCCGACATCGACATCGACGTGGAGTCCGCGCGCCGTCTGGAGGTCTACCGCGCGATCTTCGACCGGTTCGGCACCGAGCGGGTCGCCACCGTCGCCATGCCCGAGACCTACCGGGTGCGGCACGCCGTACGGGACGTGGGCGCCGCGCTGGGCATGGACCCGGCCGAGGTGGACCGGCTGGCCAAGGCGTTCCCGCACATCCGGGCCCGGGACGCCCGCGCGGCCCTCGCCGAACTGCCCGAGCTGCGCGGTGTGGAGGCGGAGCGGTACGGGCCGATGTGGGACCTGGTCGAGGCGCTGGACGCGCTGCCGCGCGGTATGGCCATGCACCCGTGCGGGGTGCTGCTCTCGGACGCCTCGCTGCTGTCCCGTACGCCCGTCGTGCCGACCCGCGGCGAGATCCCGCACCGGGACGGCGAGGGCGGCTCCCCGCTGCCGATGTCGCAGTTCGACAAGGACGACGTGGAGGAGATGGGGCTGCTCAAGCTGGACGTGCTGGGCGTGCGGATGCAGTCCGCGATGGCGCACGCGACCGCCGAGATCGGGCGGGCCACCGGCCGCACCGTCGATCTCGACGACCCGGCGCAGGTGCCGCCCGGCGATCCCGCCACCTACGGCCTGATCCGCTCCACCGAGACGCTCGGCTGCTTCCAGATCGAGTCGCCGGGCCAGCGCGACCTGGTCGGGCGGCTCCAGCCCGCCACCTTCCACGACCTGGTGGTCGACATCTCGCTGTTCCGCCCCGGGCCGGTCTCGGCCGACATGGTGCGGCCCTTCATCGAGGCCCGGCACGGCCGCCGTCCCGCCCGCTATCCGCACCCGGACCTGGAGGAACCGCTGCGCGAGACCTACGGTGTGGTCGTCTTCCACGAGCAGGTCATCGAGATCCTGCGGATCATGACCGGCTGCGACCGGGGCGAGGCGGACGAGAAGCGGCGCGCCCTGTCGAAGCCGGAGGTCCAGGGGCAGGTGCGGGCCTGGTTCACGGAGCGGGCCGCCCGCCGGGGGTACGCGCCCGAGGTGGTCGAGCGCACCTGGGAGATCGTCGAGGCGTTCGGCTCGTACGGCTTCTGCAAGGCGCACGCGGTGGCCTTCGCGGTGCCGACGTACCAGTCCGCCTGGCTCAAGGCGCACCACCCGGCGGCCTTCTACGCCGGGCTGCTCACCCACGACCCGGGGATGTACCCGAAGCGGCTGCTGCTGGCGGACGCGCGGCGGCGGGGGGTGCCGGTGCTGCCGCTGGATGTGAACCGGTCGGCGGTCGCTCATCGAATCGAACTGGTGTCCGGTGAGGCGGAGGGGGCGGGCCCCGGGTCCGGACCGGCCGTCTGGGGCCTGCGGCTCGCCCTGTCCGATGTGCACGGCATGAGCGAGGCCGAGGCGCGCCGCATCGAGGAGGGGCAGCCGTACTCCTCGCTCCCCGACCTGTGGCGGCGGGCCCGCCCCAGCCGTCCGGTGGCCGAACGCCTCGCCCGCGTCGGCGCGCTGGACGCCTTCGGCGCCAACCGCCGCGACCTGCTGCTGCACCTGGCCGAACTGCACGGACAGCAGCGGGGCGTGGCCGCGGGGCAGCTGCCCCTGGACGCGGGGGACGGCGCCGCCGGGTCCGTCGAGGCGGTCGAGCCGGCCGGGCTGCCCGACCTGAGCGACGTCGAACGGCTCAGCGCCGAGCTGGGCGTCCTCGGCATGGACACCACCCGGCACCTGATGAGCGACCACCGGGAGTTCCTCGCGGAGCTGGGGGCGGTGCCGGCCAAGCGGCTGCGCGAGGTGGAGCACGGGGAGACGGTGCTGGTCGCCGGGGCCAAGGCGGCCACCCAGACGCCGCCGATCCGCTCCGGCCGCCGGGTCATCTTCACCACCCTCGACGACAGTACGGGCCTGGTCGACTGCGCCTTCTTCGACGACAGTCACGAGGCGTGCGCGCACACCGTTTTCCACTCCTGGCTGCTGCTCGTACGCGGCACGGTCCAGCGGCGCGGGCCGCGCAGCTTCAGCGTGGTCGGCGCCGCCGCCTGGAACCTGGCCGAGCTGGCCGAACTGCGGCGCGAAGGCGGCCTGGAGGCGGTCACCGCGCGCCTCGCGGAAGGGGGACCGGCGGTGGACCCGGCCGCGCCGGTGGACGGCGGCACGGTGGACGGCGGCACGGTGCCGCGCCGGGTGCACAGCGAGCCGGGCCGCGCGGGCTCGGCCGCGGCCGAGGCGACCTGGGCGGCGGACCAGGTCCCGGCCGCCGCTGCCGGGGCCGGAACCGGGGCCGGTCCGGCGGCCGGCCGCACCATCCGGCTGGAGACCGGCTACGAGCTGCACCCCTGGGCCGACCTCCGCCCGGCGGGTGAAGGCTCCGCCACCGGAAGGAAGTTGTGGCACGCCAGCCCGGGGAGCGCGGGATGACGCCGATGAGAGGAACGGCCGGCAGGTCCGGAGCGCCTGCCGAGGTGCTGTACGTACGGTTCCGCGCCGCCGGGGACGGTGGTGCGGAAGGGGGCCAGGGCGCCCCGCTCGGCGAGGAGACCTACGGTCATCTCCTGCGGCTGCTCGGCCAGTTCACGCCGGTGGTCGAGGCGCTGCCGCCGGACGCCGCGCTGGCCGACGTACGCGGAGCGCTGCGCTACTTCGAACGGGACGCCGCGGGCATCGCCGAGCTGATCCGGCTGCGGGCGCTGGCCTGGTACGGGGTGCGGTGCACCATCGGCATTGCCGGCAACCCGCTGCTCGCGCGGATGGCGGCGCAGGGCGCGGCGCCCGGCGAGGTGCGCCAGGTCCCCGGCGACGCCGTCGCGGACTTCCTCGACCGCAAACCGGCCGCCGCGCTGCACGGCGTCGGGCCGGCGACCGCGCGCGCCCTGTGTGCGTACGGACTGGACAGCGTCGGCCGGATCGCCGCCGCGCCGCCCGCGACCCTGCAGCGCATCCTCGGCGCGAAGACCGGCCGGGCGGTGCACGACAAGGCCCGCGGGCTCGACCCGAGCCCGGTCACCCCGAACGCCGCCGCGCGCTCGATCGGCGCCGAACACCGCTTCGCGCACGACGAACTGGACCCGGACCGGCGGCGCCGCGCGCTGCTCTCGCTCGCGGACGACCTCGGCGCCCGGCTGCGCGGCAGCGGCCGGGCGGCCCGCGCGCTCACCCTCACCGTCCGCTACGCCGACCGCTCCACGACGACCCGCGCCCGGCGGCTGCCCGAACCGACCGCGCACGGACCGGCGCTGACGGACGCGGCGTACGCGCTGCACGCGGCGCTCGGGCTGCAACGGGCGCGCGTACGGTCCGTGGCGCTGCGGGCGGAGGACCTGTGCCGGGCCGAACTCGCCACCCGGCAGCTGACGTTCGACCCGGCCGAGGACAAGGCGCGCCGCATCGAGGCGGCCGTGGACCGGGCGCGGGCCCGCTTCGGCGAGGCGGCGGCCCGGCCGGCGGCGAAGCTGGCTCAGCTGTACAGCCGGTCGCCGTACCGCGGGCCGTAGTGCTCCTCCAACTGCTCCAGCGGGGTGTCGGGGACCTCGACACCCTTGGCTATCCGGGCCCGCACGGGCAGCGCATCGGGCTGCCAGCTCTCCGGCTTCCAGAGCCCGGAGCGCAGGAACGCCTTGGCGCAGTGGTAGAAGACCTCGTCGATCTCCACGAGCAGCGCCAGCCGGGGGCGGTGGCCCTTGACGACCATGGCGTCGAAGAACGGCGCGTCGCGCAAAATGCGGGCGCGGCCGTTGACGCGCAGGGTGTCACCGCGGCCCGGAACGACGTAGTCCAGGCCGACCTGAGGGTTGGCGAGGATGTTGCGGAAGCCGTCCACGCGCCGGTTGCCGGGGCGGTCCGGTATCGCGATCGTCGTGTCGTCCAGCACCAGCGTGAAACCGGCCGGGTCGCCCTTGGGCGAGACATCGCACCGGCCCTCGGCGTCCGAGGTGGCCACGTAGCAGAACGGCGAGCACGCCAGCCACTGCCGGTCCAGGTCGTGCAGCCGGTCGCGCACCTTGTGCAGCGCGTGGTCGCTCGGCTCGCCGACCAGCTCGCGCAGCTCCCGCTCGGACGTGATCTCCGCGACCCCGGACATGACCTCCGTGGCCTGCCGGGACGCCGTCCCTGCTCTCGCTGCTTGCTCCGCTGTCGCCATGGCGCTCCCCCTTCGTGCGCAAGGTCAACTCACTTGCGACTGTACGGCACCCCACTGACATCGGCCCGGTGAGACCGCTCACCCCGCCAACAGCGCGGCCGTGCACCGCTCGGCCAGGTCCTCGGCGTGTTCGGGCAGCGGGACGCCGCCGCGTGCGTGGCGGCGCACCAGGGACAGCGGTACGTCGATGACCGCGAGGAAGACCCGCTCGGTGTCCTGCGGGGAGCGCGCCCCCAGGTCCCGCGCGAGAGCGCCGACCGCGTCCCGTACCCGCCGGTGGCCCCGGTCGGCCCGCTCGGCGTACGCGGCCGGCCAGCTGTCCCGGCCGAAGTCCCGCGCCCCGTACAGCAGGAGCGCCGCCTCCTCGGGGTGGGCGCGGCTCCACGCGACGATGTGCCGGGCCGCCGCCGCGCCCGCGGCCCGTGGGTCCGGCGCCGACCGGAGGGCCGCGAAGTACCCCTCCTGGAACCGTTCGACCGTACGCAGCCACACCTCGGCCAGGAGGGCGGGCCGCCCGGCGAAGCGGTGGTAGACCGATCCGCTCGGCGCGCCGACGGCCGCGGCGACCGCGGACATGGTCACCCCCGCCGGGCCCGCCTCGGCGGCCAGCCGGACGGCGGCGTCCAGGAGCAGCGATGTCTCGAAGAGCGGTGGTCTCGCCATGTTCTGGAGGGTACTCTCCAGAACGTATTGGAGGGTGTCCTCCAATAGGGCTCGGTGTGGGGCGGGCCTGCCCTGCCGACGGCCCGCTGTCCTCGGAGGTGGACGGACATGGGGATCTGCAATGTGCACGAACGTGAACTGCCGGTGCCGCCGGCCACCGTCGGCGCGCTGATCGACGGCCTGGCGAGCGCGCACGATCCGCTGTGGCCGGGCCGCGACTGGCCGCCGATGCGGCTCGACCGCCCGCTCGGCGAGGGCGCGGCCGGCGGCCACGGTCCGGTCCGCTACACGGTTGTCGCCCATGTCCCGGGCACCTGGGTGCGGTTCGCCTTCAGGGGGCCGCGTGGTTTCGACGGCTTCCACGAATACACCGTGCATTCCCTCGGGGAGCGGCGGTCGGTGCTGCGGCACACCTTGGCGATGCGGGCCCGCGGCCCGGCCCGGCTCAGCTGGCCGCTGGTCTACCGGCCGCTGCACGACGCGGTCCTGGAAGACAGCCTGGACCGTGCCGAGTTCGCCTGTACGGGAACGGTCGCACGTCCCGCCCGCTGGAGCCCGTACGTACGCCTGCTGCGGCGCCTGGCCGGGAATTCGCGGGATTCTTCCGCCGGAACGGGAATCTCCACCGTGCCGCGGCGCGCTGAGAGATGACACGACGTGAGCGGACCACGGCACGGCGCGCGCCCGGCCCGCTCCCCCGCCGCACCACAGGGGAGTGCGGCGCGGGAGCGGGGCGCGCGGAGCGGCGCCGCCGCCCCCTGAGGTGAAGGGAAGGGGACGGCGGCGCCAGTGTGGGGGGTGAAGCCCCGTGAGGCCAGTGGGGGATGACCTCACGGGGCAAGCCCTGTGGGGTCAGTGGGGGTGACCTCACCAGGGGGCCTGCGGGGCCAGTGGGGGATGACCTCGCAGGGTGGGCCCTCATGGATGTGGGGGGAAGGGCCCTGCGGGAAAAGCGGATGGGTCAGCCGCGCTGCCGGACGGCCTTGCGGCGTGCGCTCGCGAACAGCACCGAGGCGCCCAGTGCCAGGACGGCCGCGCCGCCGATGGCGATCGGCGCGGTCGCGCTGTTGCCGCCGGTCTCGGCGAGGTGGTTCCCGGCCGCCTGCCGGCCACCGGCCTGCTTGGGGTCCACCTCCTTGGCCGCGCCGCCGTTGGGGTGCGCCGCGTTGCCCGCGGCGCCGCTGTCCTGCGCCTTGCCGTCGGTCCCGGCGGCCGGGGCGCCGCCGTGCGCGCCGTGGTGCATGTGGTCGATGGTCGACTTGTCCGCCCCCGCCGCGATCTGCCGGTCGCTCGGCGCGGCGGCGGCCGGGGCGGCGCCCTTGCCCGCGCCGCCGCTGTCCTTGCCGAAGACCACGTCGGAGCAGGTGTAGAACGCCTCGGGGCTGTCCGAGCGCTGCCAGATGCTGTAGACCAGGTGGCGTCCCGACCTGGCGGGCACCTTGCCGCTGAAGACGTAGTCGCCGCCGGTCAGCTTCGGGTTGGTGACCTTGGCGAAGGGCTTGGCCTCCAGGTCGGACCACTTGAGCGGCTTGGCGGGGTCGTAGCCGTCCTTGGTGAGGTACAGCTCGAAGGAGCCGCGGTGCGGGGCGGTCGCCTTGTAGTGGAACGTGTGGTTCCCCGCCCGGAGCTTGGTGGCCGGCCAGTCGGCCCGCGGCAGGTCCAGGCCCTTGTACTCGGCGCTGTTGGCGCTGCACAGCTTGCCGTCCGGGATGCGCTTCCTGGACTGCCCGCCGGCGTTGCCGTCCCGTACGCCGTTCCAGTCGTACAGGGCCTGGGTGCCGCCGGCCGCGACCATCGCCTTGCAGGCCGCGGACTTCGGGTGTTCGGGGCCTTCGGCGAAGCAGGCGGAGATCCGGCTGACCGGGTCGGTCATCGAGCCGTGGGCGACCGCGGGGGTCGCGGAGAGCGCGGTGAACACCAGCGGGGCGATACCGGTCAGCGCGATACCGGCGGCCTTGCGGCGAGCGGTCATCGTGGGGGTCTCCTTCGTCGGGTCGGGGGGAGCGCACCGGCGGGAGCGCCTGATCCCGCCGGTGCGATCAGCACGCTAGCCCCGCTGAGCAGCGGATTCGGGCCCGGAAGCCGGTTCTCGGCGATCTTTATGGCCCGCTTAAGGAAGACCTGAGGGCGGATTAAGTCCTCGGGACGGACCGTGGTGGAGGCAATCCGGAACGCGCAGGGGAGGGGGTGGGAAGGGTGTCGAGGCGCCGATGCGACGCGAGTTGACAAAGTTAGGTATGCCTAACCTAATCTTCGGCGTGTGAACGAGGCCGCACCCCCGAACGACGCCCGCGCGGGCCTGATCCTCCTGGCCCGCAACCCCACCGACTCCGTCACGGAAGGCTTCCTGCCGGCCGCGGCCCGCCTCGGCCTGCCCGTGGCGCTGCTGACCGACCAGCCGGACGCCCACCGGGAGGCGTACGGACGGTACGCGCGCGAGCGGGGCGGTGGCGGCCCGCTGCCCGGCGAGCTGGACATCGTACCGTGCGACGTGTCGGACTTCCGTGCCGTGATCGCGCGAATCGCCGCCGGAATCAGCCGAGTTGGAGCGCCCGCCGCGGTCTTCACCAACAGCGACCACCTCCAGGCCCAGGCCGCCCTGGCCGCCGACTACTTCGGGCTGCCCGGCAAGGACTGGCGGGCCGCGCTCCGCACGAAGAACAAGGCCGAGCTGCGGCGCGCCCTGGCCGCCGCCGGGCTGGACGCCGTGCGGTCCGCCGAAGTGGCGCCGGACGACGACCCGGCCGGGCACGGCATCCCGTATCCCTGCGTCCTCAAACCACGTGA
The DNA here is from genome assembly GCF_001279365.1 of Streptomyces sp. NRRL F-5755. Taxonomy (NCBI): domain Bacteria; kingdom Bacillati; phylum Actinomycetota; class Actinomycetes; order Kitasatosporales; family Streptomycetaceae; genus Streptomyces; species Streptomyces sp. NRRL F-5755. The sequence continues at coordinate 109,657 of NZ_LGCW01000001.1, forward strand.
AGGGGTCGCCGGCGAGGACGTCTTCCTGGTCGCGGACGACGCGGAACTGGCCGCCCGCTGCCGCGAGATCCGTTCCCGGCGGCCCGGCGCCGCGCTGGTCCTGGAGGAGTACCTGGACGGCGCCCTGTACACCCTGGAAACCCTCGGCGACGGCCACACCCTGCACCCGCTCGCCTCCTTCCGTACGGACATCTCACCGCCGCCGCACTTCATCGAGGAACGGCTGCGCCTGCTCCCCGAACCGCCCCGGCCCGGCGCGGACCAGGTGCTGGACCAACTGCGCGCGCTCGGCGTCGGCTTCGGTGCCTGCCACACCGAATACGTGGACCAGGGCGGCCGGGCCCGCATCATCGAGGTCAACTACCGCGCCATCGGCGACCAGTGCGACCTGGTCCTCGCCGAGGCACTGGACCTCCCGCTCTTCGAGCTGATCCTCGGTACGCACCTGGGGGAGCGGCTGCCGCGGACCCTGGAGGCGCGGCGCGGCGTGCGGGTGCGCATGGAGTACGTGTGCGCCGGCCGGGACGGGGTGCTGAAGGCGGCCCCGGACGCGCACCTGAGAGAAGCGGACGGCGTCCGGCTCGACTACCGGCCCTTACGCGAGGTGGGCGAGCGGCACCCGCTGTACCGCACCAACCGCGACTTCCTGGGGGTGCTGCGGGCCACCGGACGCGACGAGGAACGTATCGACGCGGCCGTACGGGAGTTCCTGGCCGCCCACCGTTGGGAGATCGTGCCGTGACGGCGGTGACGGGAGACGGCGTACCGGACACGCTGCGCGGTGCGGAGCCCGAGAACTTCACGAGCGGACCCCTCGGTGGTCCGGAGGACGGCGCGGAGGAAGAGCTGATGCGGCGCGTGCTGAGCACGCTGCTGCGCGAGGACGCGTACGGGCTGCGCGGCGCCGCCGGCACGCTGCGCGGCACGGACGGCGACCGGCTGCGGCTGCCCCTCCCCGACGGCCCGGTCCTGGTCCCGGTGGAGGCCGACGGCTTCCAGTGCGAGATCGCCGCCCGTACGGGAGCGCTGGAGCGCCCCGACGGCACACGGGTGACCGGCATCGACGCCATCATGGGCCTGCTGCGCACCGCGGTGCCGCCCGAGGACCGGCCGGGCTTCGACGCCTTCGTCGGCGAGTGTCACCAGGCGCTGGCCACGGCCCGGATGCAGGCCGTGGAGCGCGCGGCGGTGGTCGGCCGGCTCGGCCCGCACGCGGGCGGCGGCGCGTACGGCGGGAACAGCGGGCCGGCGGCCGGCGCGCGCGGCGGGGGCCGGGGCGCGGCACCGGGCGCGCACGCCGTGCCGCCCGGCACGACCGGCGCGTACGACGGCGACCGGGCCTGGTGCGGCCCCGGTGGCGCCCTCGACTACGACACCCTCGCCGCCTACCGCGACCACCCCGTCTACCCCACCGGCCGGGCCCGCATCGGCCTGGACGTCGGCCAGGTGCGCGCCTACGCGCCCGAGTTCGCGCCCGGTTTCGCGCTGCGCTGGCTGGCCCTCCCGTACGAGCACGTCAACGGCGACCCGGCGGCGCTGCCCCACTGGTGGCCCACCCCGGCGGACCTGGGCCTGCCCCGGCTGGACGGCAGCCACCTCGCCCTGCCCGTCCACCCGCTCACCGCCGACGGGCCGCTGGCCGAAGCGCTGCGCGTCCGCGGCCTGGAGGGCGCGGCGCGGCTCGCGGACCGCGCGTGGCTGCGGGTGCGGCCCACCCTGTCGATGCGGACCGTCGCCGTCACCGACGACCCGTACACCCACCTCAAACTGCCGCTCGCCACCGCCACACTGGGCCGCCTCAACCGGCGCGGCATGAAACCGGGCACCCTCGTGGACGGCGCGGTGGGCCAGCGCCTCCTGGAGACCGTCGTCGCCCGCCACCCGCGCTTCGCCGAGACCGTGCTCCTCGCCGACGAGACCACTCACCTGGACGCCGGGCACGACCTGCTGGCCACTCTGGTGCGCCGCTACCCCCGGGGCAGCGGCGGCACGGCGGCCGTGTGCGGGAGCGGCGGTCCGGCCGCCGCGCGGAGCCTGCGCGGCCTGCGCGGTTCCAGCGGTCTGCGCGGCGCGCGGGTGGTGCCGGTGGCCGCGCTCGCGGCCCGGATGCCGGACGGGTCCCTGGTCGCCGACGACCTCGCCCGCCGCTTCTACGGCGGCGACCTGCTCGCCCTCCTCGACGCCTACCTGACCCTCCTGCTGGACTGGCACACCACCCTCTTCGCGTACGGCATCGCGCTGGAGTCCCACCAGCAGAACACCTCGCTCGTCCTGGACGAGGTCGCCGGACGCCCACGTCTGCGCCTGCTGCTCAAGGACAACGACGGGCCGCGGGTGAACACCGTCCGGCTGGCCGCCGTGCTCGGCGGGGACGCCGCCGACCTGTGCGGCTTCGCCGACCGCCGCATCCTGGTGGGCAGCGACGCCCCGGTCGCGGACGTGTTCACCACCATCACCGTCCACCTGTGCGCCGGCGCCCTCGCCTTCGAACTGGCGCGGCTCGGCCGCGCGCCGCTGCCGGTGCTGCTCGGGCAGCTCCGCGCGCGCCTGACGGAGGCCGTGGACCGGCTGGACGCCGCCCCCGGAGCGGCTGCCGCCGTGCTGCGCACCCGTGTCCTGGACGCCGACCGGCTGCCGGTCAAGGCCATGGTCACGGTGGGCAGCCTGCTCACGAAGCGGCGGTCGGGCGCGTCGGACATCAACAAGCACTACGTCACCGGGCCGAACTACCTGACCCCACCGGGCCGGTGACCGCCACCCCCACAGGCACCGTGACCGGACCGCCCACCGCTCGGGCCCCTCTCCCCACCCCTCGTTGGAGTCCCCGCAATGCCCCTCGCCCCCTCCCGCACGGCCGGACCGGACCGCACCGTCCCGCGCTCGGCCGACGAACCCGTCGCCCACACCCTCCTGAACTGCCTGGTGCGCGAGATCTGCAGCCCGGAACGGCAGACCGCCGTGGCCGGTGACCACCTGCTGCTGCGCCTGCCGCGCTGCGGCGAACTGCTGCGGATCGGACTGCGCCGCACCTCGCTGACCGGGGCCCACCGCTTCCGCGGCCCCGCCGGGCAGTGGCGCGACGGCGGCTGGCACGAACTGGGCTGGCAGGAGCTGGCCGCGTGCGCACAGCGCGAGCTGGAGTTGCGTACCGGCGTACGGAACGAGGAGTTCCGCGCGCAGGTCGCGTCCAGCCACGCGGGCGTCACCGCCGCCCTGCGCCGCGCCGCGGCCCCGGCACCGCCCGCGGACCACGACGCCCGCGACACCGGGCCGCACGCCCGCTACCTGCGCTCCGAACAGTCGCTGCTCTTCGGGCACCGCTTCCACCCGACGCCCAAGTCCCGTACGGGCAGCGCCGCCGACTGGGCCCGCTACGCGCCCGAGGCCGGGGCCCGCTTCCAGCTGCGGCACCTGGCCGTACGCGCCGAGTGCGTACGTGAGGAGGCCGCCACGCCCACCGCGCTCCAGGCCCTGGACCGGCAGGGCGAGGTGCCCGACGGCTACCGGCTGCTGCCCGCGCACCCCTGGCAGTACGCGATGCTCGGCGCCCACCCCGCCCTGCGGGACGCCGTACGGCGCGGGGACCTGCTCGACCTGGGGGAGCGCGGCGATGCGTTCGCGCCCACCGCGTCCGTCCGCACGCTCTACGACGGCCGCGCCTTCCTCAAGTTCAGCCTCAACACCCGCATCACCAACTGCGTCCGCAAGAACGCCGACTACGAACTGCGCGGCGCCGTCGCCCTCACCCGCCACCTGGAACCGGTCGCCACCGCCCTCGCCGCGCGCTTCTCGGGCTGCGACCTGCTGCGCGAACCCGGCTACCGCACCGTGGACGTGGGCGACCGCGAACTGGCCGAGGGGCTCGGCGTCATCGTGCGGGAGGGGCTGGAGGAGCGGCTGCGGCCCGGCGTCACCCCGCTGCTGGCCGCCGCCGTGGCCGATGAACACCCCACCAGTGACGCCCAGTTCGGGACACTGCTGCCCGATTCCGGGCCGGTGGCGGCGCTCGGCTGGTGGGACGCGTACCTGTCGCTGCTCGTACCGCCCGTGCTGGCCGCCTACTTCGACCACGGCGTCGTCCTCGAACCGCACCTCCAGAACGTCGTGCTCGGCGTCGACGCCCACGGCATGCCCGCGCAGATCCTCTTCCGCGACCTGGAAGGCACCAAACTGCTGCCCGGCGGCCCGCACGCGGCGTTCCTCGCCGGGCTGCCGGGGGAGGTGGCGCGGCCCCTGGTGTACGACCGGGAGCGCGGCTGGGACCGCGTCGTCTACTGCCTGCTCGTCAACCACCTCGCCGAGACGGCCGCCGCGGTCGCCGACCGGCACCCGGCGCTGGAGGGCGAGCTGTGGCGGGCCGTACGGGGCGTGCTGCGCGAGCGGAGCGCCGCGCACGGCGAGCCGGACGAACTGCGCGCCCTGCTGGCCGGCGCGCCCCTGCCCGCCAAGGCCAACCTGCTGACGCGGTGGGGGCGCGCGGCGGACCGGGAGGCGGAATACGTCCGTATCGCCTCACCGGTCGCGCCCGGTGCCGCGGACGGCGTCCCGCCTGTGCCCACGGCCACCCTCGTCTGCCCCCGGAGCACCGCATGATCACGGAGCTGGCCGCGCGCCAGGTGGACGCCCTCACCGCCGGACACCAAGGCCCCGGCGACACGCTCGACGGCCCGCTGCCCGCCTACGTCTACGACCTGGCCGACCTCGCCGCCCACGCCGCGTCCGTACGGGCCGCCCTGCCGCCCCGCGTCGACCTGTACTACGCGGCCAAGGCCAACCCGGACCCGCGCCTGCTGCGGACGCTCGCCCCGTACATCGACGGCTGCGAGGTCTCCTCCGGGGGCGAGGCCGCGCATGTGCGCGCGGCGGAGCCCGCGCTGCCGCTGGCCTTCGGCGGGCCGGGCAAGACGGAGGCGGAACTGCGCGCCGCCCTGGACCTGGGCGTCGAGCGCTTCCACCTGGAGAGCGAGCACGAGCTGCGGATGCTCTCCGCCCTCGCCCGGGCAGCCGGGCGGGAGGCGGACGTCCTGCTCCGCGTCAACCTGCCGCTGGGCGCCGGGGCCACGGCCGGCGCGGCCCTTGCGATGGGCGGCCGGGCTACGCCGTTCGGCCTCGATCCCGCGCGCGCCGAGCACTGCCTGCCGCTGCTCTGCAACGGCCCGCTGCGGCTGCGCGGCATCCACGCCCACCTGGCCAGCGGCCTCGACGCGCCCGCCCAACTGGCCATCGCCGCGCGGATCACCGACTGGGCCCGGCACTTCGCCGCCCGGCACGGCCACTCCCTGTGCGAGATCGGCCTCGGCGGCGGCATGGCGGTCGACTACGGACGCCCGGAAATCCGCTTCGACTGGGCGGAGTACGGCACCGGGCTCGCCGGACTGGCCGACCGCTACCCCGAGTTCACGCTGCGCATCGAGCCGGGCCGGGCGCTGACCGCGTACTGCGGCTGGTACGTGACCGAGGTGCTGGACGTGAAGCACAGCCACGGCGAGGCGTTCGCCGTCCTGCGCGGCGGCACCCACCACCTGCGCACCCCGGCGGCCAAGGGCCACGACCACCCCTTCGTCGTGCTCCCCGTCGAGGAGTGGACCCGCCCCTGGCCCCGTCCGGGCGCCCACCACCAGGAGGTCACGCTCGCGGGCCAGCTGTGCACCCCGAAGGACGTGCTGGCCCGCCGGGCACCCGTCGCCCACCTGCGCGCGGGCGACCGGGTGGCCTTCGCCCTGGCCGGCGCGTACGCGTGGAACATCTCGCACCACGACTTCCTGATGCACCCGCCGCCGGGCTTCCACTACGTGGGCGGCCCGGAGGCGGCGGCCGTGCCCGCGGGCATGCGGAACGGCGCCGCGCTCCGTGCGCGGCGCCGCTCCTGACCGGGTCAGATGTCCAGTTCGGCTTCGATGCGCCGGAGCTGGTGCCGGGCCATGGCGAGGTTGGACCGGTCCTTGTCGAGCGCCAGGTAGAGGAACAGGCCGCTGCTGTTGCGGGACTTCAGCAGCCGGATGAGGTGGTACTGCGTGCCGAGGGTGATCAGGATGTCCTCGATCTCGTCCTTGAGGCCGAGCATGTCCATGGTGCGGACCTTGGCGCGCACCACGTCGGTGTTGCCGGCGGTGGCGACGGACAGGTCGAGGTCCTTGCCGCCGCCCAGCGTGCCGAGCGCCATGCCGCTGCCGTAGTCGACCAGGGCCGCGCCCAGGGAGCCCTCGATGCCGGTCATCGCTTCTTTGAGTGCTGTCTCGGTGTTGATCATGGGAGTCGCGCTTGCCTTTCGTCCTTGCGGGGAGCGGGGGGTGGTCCGGTTCATGTCAGGGGTTCTCCTGTTGTTCCGGCGCGCCGTCGAGCAGCGCGCTGATGCGGGTGCTGGACCGGCGCGCTTCCAGGCGCACCCGGCCGACGTTGGCCTGCGGCGCCGTCACCAGGGCCAGCGAGGCCGAGCGGCCCGCGGTGTAGGCACCCACCCAGCCGTGGTCCGCCCGGACCAGGAGTTCGTGGGCGGTGCCGTGCCCGGCCGCGGCGGCCAGGCGCAGGGCGGCCCGCAGCGCCTCCGCGGTGCGGGGCCCCAGGTGCTGCGGGTGCTCGCCGGATACGTCTCTGGCCAGCACCCGGCCGTCGTCGCTCACGATCAGTGCCCCGGTGACCTGGGTGACACAGGCCCGCAGCCGCTCCAGTTCACTGGTGAGTTCGGCCTCTGTCGCCATGACGTGTTTCCTTCCGAACAGGCGACGCGATACACGCTTCACGGCGGTGCTCCGCCGGCGACGGAGCGGGGTGACTTCACAGACGGGCCTCCAGTGCGTCACGGACGCGCCGCAGCAGGGCGACATCGGGCGGCTCCGGAGGGCCCGCGGCCCGTGGCGCGCCGCCCGGGAAGCCGCCGGGCGGCGGATGCGACAGGCGGGGGACGAGCAGGCCGGCGACGGCGAGGCGCCGCACCTCCAGGAGTACGTGGAAGGCGGGCCGGCCCAGTTCCCGGGCGATGGCGCCCGGAGTGCGCGTCCCGTCGGCAAGCTCCAGCACGGCTTCCAGGCGTGCCGGAACCCGCAGGCCCGCGGCGGGACGGCGCACGACGGGCGCGTCGGCGATGTCCGGTCCCGGCCACCGGGTGTCCAGCAGCTGCCTGCGCCGCCGCGTCTCCCGCAGTACCCGCTCCGCCGCGACGGAGCGCGGATGGCCGCCGCCCTCCCGTACGAAGCCGTGCTGGAAGCGCGTCGGGCGGTGGTGCGGGGCCAGTACGAAGAACGCCGCGTCGAAGAGAGCGGTCAGCCACCACACCTCGGCCTGGCCCACGGACAGGAAACCCTCCTTGACCAGGCGGCCGGGCACGTGGTCGGGGACCCCCGCCCGTTCGAGCGCCTCGTCCCACACGGCCTGCGGCACCCGTCCGCCCGCGGTGAGCAGGACCTCCAGCCCGGGGGCCGCCGGACTTTCGGCGTGTACGACCCGCCCGCCCACCAGGTAGAGCGTGCCGGGCCCGCACTGGAGGGCGCCGGTGGCCTGCTCGGCGGCCAGGCGCGACAGCATCGAGGGGCGCGGTGGCAGGGCCGGCGGCGCCATGGACGGTGCGGTGCTCATGCCAACGCCAGCTGTCCTGCCACACCCTCCATACGGAGGCGGGCCAGCGCGAGGTTGCCGGACGTCCGGTCCAGCCACAGGTGCAGGAGCACGCTCGGCTCCGCGGCGGGGTCCACGAAGCGCACCAGGTGGTACCCGCTGCGGGTGGTGACGATCAGGTCCTCGACCGGCGGGGCGGGCACCGGGACCGGCCCCTCGGCGAACATCGAGGCGCCTGTCACCAGCCGGGCCAGTTCGGCCGCTTCGGCGGCCGTCGCCTCCGGCCCGCCCAGTGCCTGCTCACCGGCCGACTCCAGTGCGAAACCGCACGTCCAGTCCACCAGCGCGGCGCCCCGTGCGCCGGGCACGTTCATGGCCTCCAGCAGGCTCACATCGATACCGGGCACCCGAACTCCCTCTACTGACACGCTGGTCGGCGCTCCCCGCTTTTCTGGTGACGAGGAGGCTACGCAGCCGGGCCGTGCCCACCGGGTGAACTGGCGCATTCCCTCGGAACTTGTCCCGCGTCAACAGGAGTACGCCCGGACTTGTTCGGTTCCTGACAGGTTCAGGACCCGGAGGACGCCGTTCCCCGCCGGCGCCCGGCCCCTACGCGCCTGTCAGCTCCCTGACGCTGTGCCACTCCACGCGGAAAGGGCGGTAGCCGAACGCCGTGTTGATGGCGAGCATCGGCCCGTTCTCCGCGTCATTGCCCGTGAACGCCTCCGTACAGCCCGCGTCGCGGGCCCGGTGCAGGGAAGCGGTCTTGGCGAGCTTGGCCAGGCCCCGGCCCCGGTGGGGGCGGCGGGTGCCGGTCATCGCCGAGCCGTAACGGCCCCGGCCGTCCGTACCGGCCAGGCAGAACGACGCGACCTCGCCGCCGACCGTCACCACCGTCGTCAGATCCAGATCGATGTCCGGGTGCTCCCAGGTGTGCACGATCCAGTCCTCGTACGTCATCGCGTCCACCGTCAGATCGTCCGGCTCGTCCACCATCACCTCGGCGTCCGCCTCGTACAGCGGCCGGGGATCGGCGCCGAAGTCGGCGGCGGTGCGCAGCTCCGTCCCGGGCGGCAGGCTCGCGGGCAGCGGCGGCAGGGCGGCGCGGACGAGATCGAGGCGGAGGTAACGGGCCGTGCGCAGGGGCCGGTAGCCGCGGCGTCCGGCGAAGGACATCGAGCGGGGGTCGTCCTGGGGATAGGCGTGGAGGTGGGTGGCGCCGAGCCCGGCCAGGTGTTCCTCCGCCACGGCGAGCAGGGCGCTGCCCGCGCCGCGCTCCCGGTACCCGGGGTCGACCAGCGGCATGACGACACCCTGCCCCGGCGTGCTGCTGTCGTGCCGGACCGAGGACTTCACCACGCCGACGACACGGCCGCCCGTTTCGGCGACCCACACCCGCAGTTGCTTGGCGGCCGGTGCCGCGGCGACACCCCAGGCGACCGACTGCGGAGTGGAGACCTCGTACGGCAGCACCCGGTGCCGGAGGTCGCAGACGTCCCGGGCATCGGCGGGACGGAACGGACGCACGGTGATGGTCACCAGCGGGACGGTACGCCGGCCGGGCGCGCGACGCCCGCGAATATCGCCCGGGCCGGGCCGCCTCCGGCCGGGCCGATCCCCCCGGCGCTGCCGGGCGGCCCTCGGTGCCGCGGCACGACATGGGCTGACCTGCGGACACGGCGGGCACCGCTGACGCACAATGGGGGCGACCCACCCCCTGCGTCCCATGCAACCCCCGTACCAGGAGCGCCACCGTGGCCGTCCAGCAAGCGCCGCCCCTGCGGCTGACCATCGACCCGGACGCGGCGGAGGCGCCGTTCGAACAGGTCCGGTCCCAGATCGCCGGGCAGGCCCGCGAGGGCGGGCTGCCGGTCGGCCGCAAACTGCCCACCGTACGCGGCCTCGCCGAACAGCTCGGGCTGGCCGCCAACACCGTCGCCAAGGCGTACCGCGCCCTGGAGACGGACGGAGTGATCGAGACGCGGGGACGCAACGGCACCTTCATCGCCGCGGCCGGCGAGGCGGCCGACAAGGAGGCGGCCGCTGCCGCCGCCTCCTACGCCCGGCGCGCCCGCCGCCTCGGCCTGGACCACGCCGCCGCCCGCGCGGCCGTCCTGGAAGCCCTGCGCGCCACCTACGGAGAGGACGTATGACCGCACTCGCCCGCGTCCAGTGCACCGCCCTGGACTGTCCCGACCCCCTGCTCCTCGCCCGCTTCTACGCGGAACTGCTCGGCGGCGAGATCAACCGCCCCGACTCCCGCTGGACCGCCGACGGCGACTGGGTCACCCTGCACACCGCCACCGGCACGCTCCTGGCCTTCCAGCGCGTCCCCGACCACCGCCCGCCCCGCTGGCCGGACCCGGCGTACCCCCAGCAGTCCCACCTCGACTTCGGCGTGGACGACCTGGAGGCCGCACACCAGCGGGTGCTGGAGGCGGGCGGCACCCTGCTGGACACCTCCCACGACGCCAAGCCCCGCGGCTTCCGGGTCTACGCGGACCCCGCGGGCCACCCGTTCTGCCTCGTCAGGGAACTCCCCGAAGACCGGCAGCACTACCCCGAGGGCACGGCGTGACCAGCAAGGAGGCGCTCATACGCCGCCCCGGGCCGCGCCTCGCGGAAGGGCTGACGACGCACATCGAGCGGCGGCCGGTGGACCCGGACCGCGCGTTGGCCCAGTGGGAGGAGTACGTCGGCGCGCTGCGGGCGCACGGCTGGCGGACCACGGAGGTGGCACCCGCGGACGACTGCCCCGACGCGGTGTTCGTCGAGGACACCATGGTCGTCTTCCGCAACGTCGCGCTGATGTCCCGGCCCGGGGCCGGGTCCCGCCGCCCGGAAGTGGCCGCCGCCGAGGAGGCGGCGGCCGCGCTCGGCTGTTCGCTGGGCCGCATCCGCGCGCCCGGCACGCTCGACGGCGGTGACGTCCTGAAGATGGGCGACACGGTGTACGTCGGGCGCGGCGGCCGCACCAACGCGGAGGGGGTGCGCCAACTCCGGGCCGCGTTCGAACCGTTGGGCGCCCGGGTGACGGCCGTACCGGTCGAAAAGGTGCTGCACCTGAAGTCCGCGGTCACCGCCCTGCCCGACGGCACCGTCATCGGCTATCCGCCCCTGGTCGACGACCCCGCCCTCTTCCCCCGCTTCCGCGCGGTGCCGGAGGAGGCCGGGGCCCATGTCGTCCTGCTCGGCGGCGGACGGCTGCTGATGAGCGCGAGCGCGCCCCGCAGCGCCGAACTGTTCGCCGGTCTCGGCTATGAACCGGTGGTGGTGGACATCGGGGAGTTCGAGAAGCTGGAAGGCTGCGTGACGTGCCTTTCGGTACGGCTGCGGGAGCTGTATGCGTAAGCCGCAGCCGTACGCCTACAGATACAGCCCCGCATCCGCCCCCGCGTCCTGCGCCGGTACCGACGCGGGGCCGATGCCGCGGCGCAGCGCGTACAGCTCGGCGAGGGTCGCGCCGTCGCGGCCGACGCCGTCCTCCCTGCCGAGCCAGCGCACCGCCTCCTGGCGGCTGAGCGGGCCCACCTCGATACGGGCCAGGCAGCGGCCGGGGCGGACCACGGCCGGGTGCATCCGCTCCAGGTCCTCGTTGGTCGTCACGCCGACGAGGACGTTGCGGCCCTGGCCCAGCAGCCCGTCCGTCAGGTTCAGCAGCCGGGACAGCGCCTGCCCCGCCGTGTGCCGGGCCTCGCCGCGGATCAGCTCGTCGCAGTCCTCCAGCAGGAGCAGCCGCCAGCGGCCCTTGCCCGCCGCGTCGTCCTCGCCGATGGCGATGTCCATCAGGTAGCCGATGTCGTTGAAGAGGCGCTCCGGGTCCAGCACGCAGTCGACCTGGCACCAGTCGCGCCAGGAGCGGGCGAGGGTGCGCAGCGCAGAGGTCTTGCCCGTACCGGGCGGGCCGTGCAGCAACAGCAGCCGCCCGGCGATCTCCTCCGGCGCCACCCCCATCAGCCGGTCCAGCGCCTCGGCCACCGGGGCGGTGTAGTTGGGGCGGATCTCCTCCCACGTACCGGCGGAGATCTGGCGGGTCGTACGGTACGGGCCGCGCCGCGGGGAGAGGTACCAGAACCCCATCGACACATCCTCCGGCTGCGGCTCCGGCTCGTCCTCCGCGCCGTCGGCCGACTGGCCGAGCACCTTCACGGCCAGCTCGTCGGAGGTGGCCGTCACGGTCACGTCCGCGCCGCGGTTCCACCGCGACACCAGCAGCGTGAAGCCGTCGCCCTCGGCGAGGGTCGCGCTGCGGTCCTCGTCGCGCGCGGAGCGCAGCACCTTGGCGCCGGGCGGCAGCAGCGTCAGACCGGCCTTGACCCGGTCCACCGAGCGGCTGCGCGCGTACGGCTGCTCGCCGCTGGCGAACCGCCCCAGGAACAGGGCGTCGACGACATCGGACGGCGAATCGCTGTCGTCCATGGTCAAGCGGATCGGGAGGGACTCCTCGGCGGCGGACGGTCGGACGTGGTCGGCACACATGCCCACCATGATCCGGCACCGCGGGCCACGGCGTACATGGATTTTCCCTTGTCGCCCTGGACTTTCACCGCGACCGGACGGCCCGGTGAACGGTCCTCAACACTTAGTGCGAAACCGGCCGAACGGCCCCCGAAGCTGGCTAGGCTGGCCCGTCGTGGGACGTTATGGGGAACGTCACGGTGGGGAACGGCACGGCGGCACGGACACCGGGGGGCGCCCGCGCCCGCCGGATGTGCCGGCGGCCGCGGGATCCGGGCCGGGCCGCAGGCTGCGCAACCGGCCCCGGGCCACCGCACTGCTCGCGATCGGCGTGGCGGCGCTGGCCATGGCCCTGGCGATGTGCGGCTTCCCGCCGGAGAGCGGGAGCAGCGGCGCGGGTTCCGGCGCCTCGCCCGCCGCCCAGGTGGGCTGGGGGTTCACGCACACCGAGTACAGCGCGGACCGCGGCAACGACGCCGCCACGCACAGCGCGTCCGAGCTGCTGTCCGCCGAGCCGATGCCGCAGAACCAGCACATCATGGGCTGGGGCGCGCAGAACCCCGAACCGAGCCCGGGAAAGTACGACTTCAAGGAGCTGGACAGCCGCGTCGACCTGATCCGCCGGACCGGCGGCACGCCGGTCCTCACGCTGTGCTGCGCCCCGGACTGGATGAAGGGCGGCAAGGCCGGCGAGACGGACTGGGGCGCGCTGGAGAAGGCGCCGGACCCGGAGCACTACGCGGACTTCGCCCAGCTGGTCGGCACCATCGCCCGCCGCTATCCGGACATCCGCCACTTCATCGTCTGGAACGAGCTCAAGGGCTTCTACGACGAGGCCCGCAACCGCTGGGACTACGAGGGCTACACCCGCCTGTACAACCTCGTCTACAAGGAACTGAAGAAGATCGACAAGAACAACCAGGTGGGCGGTCCGTACGCGGTCATGGACAGCCACCCGCCCGACGACGACGCGCAGGCGTCCGACGTCAAGGGCCTCTGGGGCAGCCTCGACCAGCGCACCGTCGACGCCGTCGAGTACTGGAACGCGCACAAGGCGGGCGCGGACTTCGTCGTCGTGGACGGCTCCAGCTACACCAAGGACGGCCGGTACGTCCCCGACGCGTTCGCCGCCACCCGTAAATTCGCCGACATCGGGCGCTGGCTGCGCGCGACGACCGGGCTGCCGCTGTGGTGGGCGGAGTGGTACGTCGAGGTCGCGGACGAGAACGACGACCGCAACGGCTGGAGCGAGCCGCGCCGTACCGCCGCCCAGGCGAGCGCGCTGATCTCCATGACCGAGGGCGGCGCCACCAGCGGCTTCTACTGGAACCCGGAGAACGAGGGCGCCGGCTGCCCCGGCTGCCTGTGGCGCAGCACCCAGCTGCGGGGCGGCGGCGGTGAACTGCCCATGATGGACCTGCTGTCCCGGTTCTCCCGCGCCTTTCCGCCCGGCACGTCCTTCGTGCCGGTGGACGTGGCCGCGGGCGACCGGGCCAACCTCCGCGTCCTGGCCGACCGCCGGACCCTCATGGTGGTCAACACCCTCGATCGGCCCGTCCGCACGACGGTGGACGGCCGGAGCCTGACCCTCAAGCCGTACGAGATCCGCTGGGAGAAGCGGTCCTGAGAACCGGGCGCCCGGCCGTCGCCGGGCGCCCGCTCACGACATCGTCACGAACCGCTGCACGAGGGCCACCAGGAAGACGAACAGCAGCGGCAGCGCGAACCAGAACGAACTCTGCAGCCAGCGGAGCTTGCGCACGCTCGGCGGCAGGGCCACCCGCACCACCTCGCGCGCCGCGAGCAGCACGATCAGGGCTCCGGCCGCGAGCGCGCCGACGACCGACCACGTCGTCCAGGTGATGCGCGGCCCGACCGGCCCTGGGTCCGGCTCGTCCACCGGCCCCGGCGGCTGCTGCCGCAGCTCGTACAGCGCCGCGTCCTTGTTGCTCAGGACGCGGCGCAGCTCGGGGCGCTGGTCCAGGGCCGTACGCAGCCGCTGCTCCCAGCCGGCGGAGTAGCCCGCGCCCAGGCGCAGCGATTCCGCCTGGGCGCGGTTGAGCATGAAGTACGAGCGCGGTCCGGCGTCGCGCAGCGCGTTGACGAGCGAGTCGGTCAGGACCGGATCGCGCGGGGCCTGTACGGGCTTGTACTGCACCCGTTCCATGTCCTTCGCGCCCCACGGTATGTCCGGTGTCACGTCGTTGACCGTGTCGTTGGTCGGCCACAGCAGCCGCGCCGTGGGCCGGTCGTGCGCGTAGACGTAGTCCATCGCGGCCACCTCGCCCGGCCGGACGCGCTCGAACGGCTCGTTGCCCCAGCGGGCCACCAGGAACCCGGTGATCAGCACCACGCCCGTCAGCAGGGCGGCGAACGGGCCCAGGCCGCGGCGGGCGCCCGCGGCGCGCGGGAAGAGCGCGAGCGCGCCGAGGACGCAGGCGCCGGGCAGCGCGAACATGAACACCCGCAGCGCCATCTCGCCGCCGTAGGACTGCATGCCGAAGGCGAGGAACGGGACGAAGGTCAGCACCAGCAGCGAGCGTTCGGAGAAGCCCGCGGCGCGCCGCCGCAGCACGCCCCAGCAGGCCAGCGCCAGCACCCCGCCGGCCAGCGCCACCCGTGCGTACAGCACCAGTTTGTGGACGCTGTCGCCGTCGCCGATCCGGCCGGCGACCGATGACGAGACGTTTCCGCCGATGCCGCCCAGCCCGCCGAACAGCTCGTCGAAGTGGCCCGACCAGTACGGCTCGGCGAGGTACCCGACCCACACCACGACCACCACGCCGAACAGCAGCGGCAGCCCGTACAGGGACGTACGCCGGACCAGGACCAGGAACGTCAGCACGCCCAGCATCACGAACGGCGTGAGCTGGTGGCCCGCGACGGACGCCAGGAACAGCAGGCCCAGCACGGCCAGCAGCGCCACCCGCTGCCCCCGCCCGGCAGGCAGGACCTCCGCCTCGCCGGGCCAGCGCCTGCCGCGCAGCACCCGCGGGTCGCGGAACCACACCAGCAGGATCGCGGCGAAGACCAGATAGAGCAGATACGTGAAGCCCTGCGGCGAGAAGTAGTCCTGGCCGACCCAGCCGCACAGCGCGAACAGCCACACCGCGCTCCACTTCGCGCGCCAGCCCGCCCGTACGGACCTCACCAGCAGGCACACCGGGGCCAGATACAGCAGCTGGATGGTCAGCGGCCACCAGCGCAGCACCTCGGTGAAGTCCGTGACACCGCACGCCTCGGCGACGAACTGGGCCGCCGCGAAGAAGCCCGGCCAGCTCCAGCGCGCGTCCAGGTCGGGCACCGCGGAGCCGGTCCGGTCGATGTGGTCCAGGAAGCCCAGATGCTGCCAGGCGGTGGCGAAGCGCGGTTCGGCCTCCAGGACGGCGGGCAGCGCGTGCAGGGCCACCACGGTCAGGACCAGGACGGCCGCCAGCAGGACGCGCCGCGGCCGGGACAGCCACAGCGCCGACGCGAAGGCCAGCACCAGCAGGACGGCGCCCAGCAGCGTCGCCGCGGGCAGCACGCTGATCAGGCCGAGCCCGCCCATCCGGTCCAGGTCGGCGTCGCCCATGCCGCGCAGCGGCAGCCAGAAGAGCGCGAGCGCGGCGACCAGCAGCGCCCAGATGCCGATGTCGGGGCGCCCGCCCAGCCGGGCGGCGAGCCGCGGTCCGAAGGGGAGGGCCGCCGCGATCCGTGGCCCGGACGGGACGGCTGCCGCGATCCGGGCCTTGAGGGGGACGGAGGGGGCGCCGGCGGTGTCCGGGGCCGGGCCGGAGCGGTCCGGCGGGGACCCGTCCGTCCGCGGTTCCGCGACCCGCTCCGTCACCGGCTCGGCCCGGAACACCTTCGCGGAGACCGGCGGCACCGTCTGCTCCGCGGCCCCGTCGCCGTCCCCCTGCGCCCAGGACGGCGCGGGCCGTACGTCCGGCCTGCGCTCCATGTGGTCGAAGTCCACGTGCAGCCCGAGCGGCATCGTGTCCACGTCGCGCAGCGCCCGCTGCGCCCAGCCGGGCCGGTGCGGCACCGCGCCGTCCCCCTCGCCCGCCGCCTCCTGCGCGCGGTCCGGCTCCGGCGGCAGGACGGCGGCGGGTGCCCGCGCATCCCCGAGGTCGCCGTTGACGGCCAGGTCCGCCAGGTCGCCGTCCGGCGCGAGCCCGTCGGCGGGCGCGCGCGTCAGCGGCGCGGCGGGGCGGCCCTTGAGGACGCGGTACAGCTTGACGGAGGCGATGGAGACGATCACCGCCAGGCTGGAGATCTCCGCGACCCCCGCGCCGGTCAGCCCCATCCGCGGCAGCAGCAGCATCGTCAGGCCCAGGACCAGGACACACAGCAGGCCCTGCATGTACGCCAGTCCGGACGTCCGGCTCTGCGCCCGCAGCACCGCGAAGTAGACCTCCATCACGACACGCAGCGCGGCGCCCACCGCGAACCAGCGCAGCAGCGGCGTGGCGGCGTCCGCGTACCCCTTGCCGAAGACGGCGAGGATGTACGGCGCGCAGACGAACAGGAAGAGACAGACCGGGATCATGATCCGGGCCATCCGGCGCAGCGCGGCCCGGGTGTTGTCGGCCAGCCGCGCCGGGTCGTGCGAGCCCTCGACGGTCAGCGAGGCGCCCATGTTGATCGCGAGCAGGTTGACCGTGCCGCCGATCGTGGTGGTGATGTAGAAGTACGCGTTGTCGGCCGAGCTGACCTGCGAGGCGACCAGCACCGGCACCAGGTAGACGACGGCCAGCGAGAACAGCGAGCCCGTGTAGTCCCCGGCCAGGAAGCGGCCCATCTCGCGCAGCGACGGCGGCCGGGCGCCGCGTTCGGTGGCCCGGATGTGCCGGGGCACCAGCCGCCGGAACACCAGCCACCCCAGCGGCAGCACGGACACCGCGATGGCCGCGACCCACGAGACGAACACGCCCGCCGTCGGGATCGCCGCGGCGAACGCCACCAGCAGCACCAGCTTGACCGTCGAGAAGACGAAGTTGCCGACCGGCACCCACATCGCGCTGCGCAGCCCGGTCAGCACCCCGTCCTGGAGGGTCAGCAGCGACCAGGCGACGACGGCGACGATGAACCCGATCCCGTGGACGGGCCCGTGCAGGAAGCCGTACGACGGCCCCCAGAAGTCCAGGGTCAGCAGGAAGACCGCCGCGGCCAGCGCGACGATCAGCGAACTGCCCAGGTAGGTACGGCGGACCAGCCGCCCTGTGGTGCGCCCCGCGATGGGGATGTAACGGGCCAGCGCCCCGGTCAGCGTCAGCGAGGTCAGCCCCGCCAGCAGCTTCATCGCGGCGATGGCCGCCGAGCCCTGGCCGACCGCGGACTCCGTGTAGTACCGGGCCGCGACCAGCCAGAACCCCAGACCGAGCAGCCCGGAGATGCCGGTGTTCAGCATCAGCGCATAGGCGTTGCGGAACAGCGGGCTGCCCCCGCCGCCCTTCCCGCCGGCGCCCCGGCCGCCGAACAGGCGTCGCCGCCCGCCCCCGGCCGGGCTCCGGTCCGCACGCTCCTCGGTCCGGGTGGTCGTGTCAGACACGGCTTCCGCGCACCTTCCCCACTGCCTCGACTGCCTGACGGGTCCTGCGGACCACGGCGTATCCCTTGGTGAGCGCCCGGTCCCGGGCGAAGAACCGCCCGATGCCCCGGCCCGCCACCAGCCGTGCGAACTCCTCCGTACCGGTACTGCGCCGCACCGTCATCCGCGCCAGCGCGTACGGCCCCTGGCGCGGCGCGGCGAGCGCGTTGCCCACCGCCAGCGCCTGCCGGAAGCCCGCCCCGCGCACCGCCCGCCGCACCCGGCGGCTGGAATAGCCGTACGGGTAGGCGAACGACACCGGCGGCGCGCCCAGTTCGTCGGCGACGATCTGCTTGCAGCGTGTGATCTCGAACCACAGGCGGTCGTCCGAGAGCTGGTCCAGCTGCGGGTGGGTGTGACTGTGCCCGCCGATCTCCACCCCGGCGGCGGCCAGTTGGCGGGCCTGGTCCCAGTCGAGCATGGTGTCCAGGCCGCCTCCGGTGTCGTACGGGCCGCGCAGCCAGCCCGTCGAGACGAAGAGGGTGGCCGCGAAGCCGTGCTTGGCCAGGGCGGGCAGGGCGTGCCGGTGCACGCCCTCGTAACCGTCGTCGAAGGTGATCAGCACCGGACGTGCGGGCAGCGGACCGCCGCGCCGCCAGGCCGCCGCCAGATCGGCGGTGGTCAGCGGCGTGAATCCGCTGTCGTCCAGTACCGCCATCTGCTCGGCGAACGCCTCCGGGGTCACGGACAGGTCCAGGGTGGCCCGCGCGGGCGCGTGCGCGACCGCGTGGTACATCAGGATCGGTACGACGCGCGGCTCGGTCATGCCACCGCCCCCTCACTCCCCGAGGACGAAGACTCGCCGCGGGCCGGGGGAGTTGCGGGGGCGGGCACCTTGGCCGGTTCGGGCGGTCCGGCCGGTTCCCGGCCAGTACCGCCCGTCCCGTCCGTACCGCCCGCCCCGCCCCGCACGGGCACCACCACGAAGCCGCTGCCCACCGTCCGCCGGTCGCGGCGCGCCCGCAGACTGCCGAGCGCGTACCCGAACGCGGCGGACGACACGCCCGCCACGATCGCGCCCGCCCGCCCGGCACCGCCCGGCCGCCGCAGCAGCGCGTCGCGCACGCCGCGCGCCACCCCCGCCGGCAGCACCCGGGTGGTGTACCGCCGCTCCGCCGACAGCCCGTCCCGCGTGCCCACGCTGCGCGTCACCAGCGCCTTGGACAGGCCCTCCGCGTACGTACGGGACCGGAAGTACGCGAAGCGCTCGCGGTCCCCCGGCACCCGGTGGTGGATCACCGACCGGTCGTCGACCAGCAGCACCGCGTCCGGCACCGCGCGCGCCAGCCGGATGCACAGCTCCGTCTCCTCGCAGCCCAGCGGCCGCTTCCCGGCGTCCCGGCCGATGCCGGTGGCGAACCCGCCGGCGATCTCGAACGCCTCCCGCCGGAAGGAGGCGTTGCCGCCCAGGACGTTGCGCACGCGGACCGTGTGCGGCCCGCCGGGGCCGTCGTCCCCGGGGAACAGCCCCCGGTACGCGCAGCCCACCACCCAGTCGAACTCCTCCGGGAACCAGGGCGGCCGGCGCCCCGAGGCCCACACCGGCTCGGTCCGGCCGCCGACCGCCAGCACCCGCGGATCGGCGTAGCCCTCGGCGAAGTGCAGCAGCCAGCCGCGCTCGGCCACCGCGTCGTCGTCCAGGAAGGCGATCACCTCCCCGGTGGACTCCGCGATGCCGGTGTTGCGCCCGGCGGACAGGCCGCGCGGCCCGGCGTTGGCCAGGACGCGCACCGGACCGCTGCGGCCCGCTGACGCGAAATGAGCGCTCAGCCGCTCCTGCAGCACCGGATTGTGGTCGACCACGAGCAGCGTCTCGTGAGCCGGCAGGGACTGGTCGTGCACCGAGGCCGCCGCGGCGAGAATGTCGCCCCAGCGGTCCTCGGTGTACGCGCAGATCACCACGGAGACGCGGACGCTCAAGACGCCTCTCCCGTGATCACGGCCGGGCGGGCGGGGCGCTTGTGGCGGGTGCTGCGCTCGCGCAGTATCACCTTCAGCACCCGGAACCCGTCCCGCACGGCGCGCAGATTGCTCACGCCGTGGATGCGGTTGTACTCGTGGCTGGGGATCTCCTGGACCTTCAGACCGGCCTTGACCACGCGGATGTTCATCAGCGTCTCGACCTCGAACCCGTTGCAGTCCAGGGCGATCTGGTCCAGGCAGTGCCGCCAGAAGGCGTTGTATCCGTAGCACAGATCCGTGTAACGGGCGCCGAACTTGGCGTTGACCACGGTGGTCAGCACCCGGTTGCCGAGCTTGCGCACCGGTGTCATGTCGTCGGTGCCGCCGCCGTTGGCGAACCGCGAGCCCTTGGCGAAGTCCGCGCCCCCCACCAGCGCGGAGACATAGCTGACGATCTCGGCGCCGTCCGCCGAGCCGTCCGCGTCGACCATCACGATGATGTCGCCCGTGCAGGCCGCGAACCCGCTGATCAGGGCATCTCCCTTGCCCTTGCCGCGCTGTTCGACGACCTTGACGTCCGGCCGCAGTTCGCGGGCCACCGCCACCGTGTCGTCGGTGGAATTCCCGTCCACCAGGACTACTTCATGTATCCACTCCGGAAGTGTCTTGAAGACGTACGGCAGATTCTCCGCCTCGTTCATCGCGGGTATCACGACGCTGACCGGCGGAGCTATGGCCAGGTGCGAGGAAACGGGACGGTATTGCCCCTCGGCGCTCACCGGCGGCAACGGCTTCTGATCCGTTTCCGCGGAGCGGAGGAATGAACTCATGAGTGTGTTTCCCTCTCGTCCGGTGGGCCGCCCACCCCCGGGCGGCCCGGATGGGTATCCGGTTCGAAAGGGGGGTTCACACCCCGCTCAGGACGGCATGGATCTTTTCGCCGGGAGAACAGGGTGAGCTGGCATGCGTGTTTCCGGCCGCGCGGCTCGTGTTCCGATGATCGACGCGGTTCTCGTCATGTGAAGATCGGACACGGCACCCCCCTACCGCGCCCCGCCCCGGGCCCTGTCGCGGCGCTTGAGCCCTCCCCTTGAGCCGCCTTGCATGACGGGCCGGTGCGGGTGGTGTACGACGGTATTGATGACTGGGACTCTATGGCAATACCTCGACCTCGCATCCCGTTTTGCGTCATTGGCGTATATGGAGCGGTGTCTTCCTCAACGTCCCGACCGGATTCGGCCCATCCGTTTGAGAAGTCGATCAGCCGGCTCGAACAATTCCGGCCGGGCCAGCACCGTGTTGCGCAATGCCCGTACCGGTGCCCGGTGTGCCCTATGGGCCAGCGCGACCGGATGACGCCGGGACACCCACCCCTCGGACACCGAGAGTTCCCGGGTCTTCAGGGAGTTCTTGTATTCCTTTTCACCCCGCCCCAGGTCGAGATAGGCCAGCCCGTCGGCGGCCGCCCCCTCGGCCATGCGCAGATGCAGCACCAGGCCGGGGGAGAACTTCGCGTACGCCGTGTCGTACGCGGGGAACCAGCAGCCGAGCACCCGCTCGGAGCGCAGGCCGAAGTGCGCGGCGATCGGCCGATCGCCCGCGTAGAGCACCGACAGCAGCCCGGCGAAGGTCGGCGTACGGGTGTGGAAGAGCTGCTCCACCAGCTGGAGGATCCACGGGTGGGCGAAGCGGTCGCTGCGGCCCGTACGGCGGTACTGTGCCGACTTCCAGTCGATCAGCCGGCGCAGCGCGGCCGGGTCCCGCTCGTCGTGGACGTAGCGCACCGGACCCACGTCCCGGCCGAGCTTGCGCTCCTTGGCCAGCGTCGTGCGGGTGAACTTCGGCGCCTGGCCGCGCAGCCGCTCCAGATACGCCTCGTACCCCTGGTCCACGTCGATGACGGGGGAGGGGTGGCTGCGCAGCGGCGCGGTCTCGAAGGGCTTCTGGCCCTCCACCAGGTGGTCGAACTCCAGCACCGACAGGCCGCAGGCGTGCAGCAGCTCACGGGAGTCCCACTGGAAGCCGGGGCGGTGCACCAGCCCCTGGGCGTCCGAGACCCCCAGCCCGACCGCCCGCCCGACGCCCAGCGGCGAGCGCTGGAAGGGCAGGAAGGCGGCCGGTTCCCCGTCCTCCCGGATCACCGCGATCCGCACCCCGCGCCGGCAGCGGCCGACGGCGAGCGCGAACTCGGGTGCGAGAAAAGGATTCGCCAGCTGGGGTGTGCCCAGCAGGTGCGCCTGGGACTGCACGGTGCTCCACGCCGTCCGTTCGGTGCCGCTGAGCTCACCCGGGCGGTACACGCTGATGTCCACGTCAGTTCGTCCGACTTCCCCGTCCACGGGCGCCGGATCGCCGGCGCCGTACGCTGACCGCTAGAAATACGCCGCCGCTGAGCACGGCGACGGCCACCACCCCGCCCCGCGCCGACCACAGGTGCAGGGCGAGCATCGCCTGCGCGACGAGCAGGTCCAGGGCGACCGCCCCGGCGCCCGCGACGACGGTCCGGCTGAGCGGGTCCAGCCGGCCCAGGGCGGCGGCGAGCGCCGCGGCGGGCGCCAGCACCAGGAAGAAGAGGGTGCACGGGGCGCGCACCGGCGAGGCGATGTCGGCGAGCGCCAGGAAGGCGCCCACGCCGCCGACCGCCACCGCCGCACCGGCCAGTACGGGTGCCGAGTCCGCGCGCCACCGCCCGGCCGTGCCGGTATCCGGGCCGCCCGGCCCGCCGTCCCCGGGGCCGCCGGGCACCGGCCCGTCGCGGTCCGGTCTGCCGCCGTCCGGCGCGTTGCCGTTGATGGTCTTGGTCTGCATTGGCAGCTTTGCCCCCCATAAGCGCCTGATGCCGGGCTTCAATGTCGCGCAGCGGGCGCGGGCCCGTCAAGACGCGAAGAAGGCGTGAACGGGCCATGTCCAACGCGTGATCGGGGCGCGGAACCACCGGTTCACGACGGCGTCGTGGACGGCCCGAAAACGACCTTCGGGTGCTTGCCGGACGCTCCGGACGGCGCTTTGGACATCACGGGCGCCGCTGTCCCCGGCGAGGGTCGCTTTTCGCCCGGCGGGCCCTGGCTCGATCACTGCGGTCGGCAATCCAGGGCGGTGGTACGGCACCTGGTGACCCGTCATGTCATCGTCACGGCAATGTCATGACACCGCCATCGGGGTCACCCGTGATCGCGAGAACGGGTGACAAGGCTTCCCGTGACGGAAGGGTCCTGCTACATCAGAAATGGCAGAGATCCTGCTCAGGGAGGTTCCATGAGACTGTCCCGACGCGCGGCCACGGCGTCCGCGCTCCTCCTCACCCCGGCGCTCGCGCTCTTCGGTGCGGGCGCCGCCGTGTCCGCGCCGCGCATCCAGGCCACGGACTACGTGGCCCTCGGCGACTCCTACTCCTCGGGGGTCGGCGCGGGCAGCTACGACAGCAGCAGCGGCTCCTGCAAGCGCAGCACCAGGTCGTATCCGGCCCTGTGGGCCGCCTCGCACACCGGCACGCGGTTCAACTTCACCGCCTGTTCGGGCGCCCGCACGGGAGACGTGCTGGCCAAGCAGCTGACCCCGGTCAACTCCGGCACTGACCTGGTCAGCATCACCATCGGCGGCAACGACGCGGGCTTCGCCGACACCATGACCACCTGCAACCTCCAGGGCGAGAGCGCGTGCCTGGCCCGGATCGCCAAGGCACGCGCCTACATCCAGCAGACGCTGCCCGCCCAGCTGGACCAGGTCTACGACGCCATCGACAGCCGGGCCCCCGCAGCCCAGGTCGTCGTCCTGGGCTACCCGCGCTTCTACAAGCTGGGCGGCAGCTGCGCCGTCGGCCTCTCGGAGAAGTCCCGCGCGGCCATCAACGCCGCCGCCGACGACATCAACGCCGTCACCGCCAAGCGCGCCGCCGACCACGGCTTCGCTTTCGGGGACGTCAACACGACCTTCGCCGGGCACGAGCTGTGCTCCGGCGCCCCCTGGCTGCACAGCGTCACCCTTCCCGTGGAGAACTCCTACCACCCCACGGCCAACGGACAGTCCAAGGGCTACCTGCCCGTCCTGAACTCCGCCGCCTGACCTCGCGGCTACCCCGCTCCTGACGAAGTCCCGCCCTCGGGCGGGGCTTCGCCGTAGGTGCGCGTGCCGCCGTCGCCCGTCGCGCCGGTGGCCCCGTCGTACGTGCCGCCGCCCCCGGACGCGGTCGGTTCGGTCGTCGGGGCGGACGTGGTCGGCGCGGTGGTCGTGGGCCACGACGTCGTCGGATGATGGCCGGTCGAGCGGGGCGGAGTGGTCTGCGGGTACGTACGGTGGGGAGGCGTACTGCCGGGGTACGTACGGCCGGGAGCCGTACCGCCCGGCGAGGCAGTCGCGGACGCCGAGCTGCCGGGCGACGTCCGCCCCGGCGTGCCGCCGCCCCCGCCACCGCCTCCGCCGTCGCCGGAGCCGCCTCCGGAACCACCGCCGCCCGAGGTGCTGCCCGGCGTGGGCCCCGGGGAGCCGTCGTCCGCCAGCAGCGCGTACGCCACGCCGCCCGCCGCCAGCACCGCGATCAGCGCGCCGGCCAGCAGCAGCCGGACCGACCGCCGCCGCTTCCGCTCGGCCTCGGCCGTGGTGTCCGCGGCCGGTATCCCCGCGGTCGTCTCCGGGCCCGGCATCGGCGTCGCGGGACCGTACGCCGGAAGGGCCTGGTCGGCGGCGGCCGTCGGCGCGTGGCCGGGCGGCGGCACCACCACCGTGGGTGTGGCACCGCCGCCCGCCGCGACCGCGTCCAGCATCCGCTGCACCTCGGCCCCGTCCAGCCGCTCCCGCGGGTCCTTGCGCAGCAGCCCTTCCAGTACGGGGGTGAGCGGGCCCGCGTGGCGGGGCGGCGGCAGCTGCTCGTCGACCACCGCGCGCAGCGTGGTCAGCGGTGTGTCCTGGCGGAACGGCGAATGGCCCTCCACGGCCGCGTACAGCGTCACGCCCAGCGACCACAGGTCCGACTCCGGGCCCGCCTGCTGCCCCAGCGCCCGCTCCGGTGCCAGGAACTCGGGCGAGCCGACCAGTTCGCCCGTCAGCGTCAGGGCGGAGGAGCCCGCCACCCGCGCGATGCCGAAGTCGGTCAACACCACCCGGCCGTCGTTGCCCAGCAGGACGTTGCCCGGCTTCACGTCGCGGTGCAGCACACCGGCGGTGTGCGCGACCCGCAGTGCGGCCAGCACCTGGGAGCCGATGCCCGCGGCCCTGGCCGGCGTCAGCGGCCCGTCCGCGGCCAGCACCTCGGCCAGCGACAGGCCGCGCACCAGCTCCATGACGATCCACGGGCGGCCGTCCTCGGTCACCACGTCGTAGACGGTCACCACGTTGCGGTGCGCGATACGGGCCGCCGCCCGGCCCTCCCGTTCCAGGCGCGCGTACAGCAGACGCTGTTCGCCCTCGGTCAGTTCGCGGGGCGCCCGGACCTCCTTGACGGCGACCTCGCGGGCCAGCAGCTCGTCCCGGGCCCGCCACACCACGCCCATCCCGCCCCGGCCCAGCTCGGCGCCCAGCCGGTAGCGCCCCGCCAGCAGCCGTCCGCCGTCTCCGCCCTCCGCGCCGTCCGGCAGAGCGCCGGTTCCGTCGCCGCCAGGATCCCCGCTCATGGACGAGCCCCCCTCGCAGTAGAGCGATGCGGTGGAAACGTACCTCAACCCAGCGTGGTTGCCGCCCCCTTGAGCAGCAATCCGCAGCCGAGCAGGAGGACGACGGCGGCGGTGCCGACGGGCGCCAGCCGGTGCGCGGCCGACAGTATCCGCGCACCCGCCCCGCGCCCCTTGACCAGTTGCTCCCCGAGCCGCAGGGTCAGCCGGACCGCGAGCAGCCCGGCCGCGGCCAGCGTCCCGGCCAGCCCCGCGCCGTACGCGACGACCAGCAGGAACCCGAACCACGCCTGGCCGAGCGCGGCGGCGCCGACCAGCACCACCACGGCGGAGGGACTGGGCACCAGCCCGCCGGCGAACCCGAGCAGGACGATGCCGCGCAGGCCGGGGCGGGTGGGGTGGTGATGGTGGTGTCCGTGTCCGTGTCCGTGTTCGTGGTCATGGCCGTGCGGGTGACTGTGACCATGGCTGTGCCCATGCCCATGCCCATGCCCATGTCCGTGCCCGTTCCGGCGCATCCGCAGCGCCCGCCGCAGCAGCACCGCTCCCGCTCCCGCCACCAGTGCCCCGCTGGCCACGCCGAGCCAGGCCACCACCGAGGGCGCGGCGGCCGAACCCGCCGCGATCAGCGCCCCCAGCGCGAAGACGCCCAGGGTGTGCGTCACGGTCACCGACAGGCCCAGGGCCAGTACGTCCCGCCGCGAACTCCGGCCGCCCGCCGCCGCTGCCGCGGCCATCAAGGTCTTGCCGTGGCCCGGCGCGAGGGCGTGCAGCGCGCCGAGCAGCAGCGCGGTGGCGAGTGCGAGCGCCGCGAAGGCGGGGGTCAGGTCGTGCCGGGCGACGAGCCCGGTCAGGGCCTGCGTCCAGCGGTCCGCGCCGCGGGGCAGGACGGACTCGGCGGACGGGCGTTCGGCCGCCTCGGAGAGCGCGGGACCGCCCGGTACGGCGCGTACGGCCGCAGAGCGCCGGGCGGGCGGCGAGGCCAGTACGTCCCGGGGGTAGGTGGTCAGGCGTCGGGACACCGATTTTGTGGGGGCGTCGGACGCGGTGAGCCGGGTGCGGTCGCCCCGGGCGGTGATCTCCCGCCAGCCGGGCGCGCCGTCGCCCTCCGCCGCGCGGAAGCGGAGGGCGGCCCGCCCGTCCGACGGCAGGCGCGCGGTCATCCGGCACTCCAGGCGCAGGGTCGGCAGTCCGGCCTGGCCGGGCCGGGTGGCCGCGGTGGCGCTCGCGGACCGCAGCCGTTCCCGTCGCCCGTCCACGGTCAGCCCGCTACCGCGCGCGGCCGTGGCGCACCGCTCCCGGGCCCAGGCCGCCAGCTCGGCCCGGTCGGTGGTCCCGTCCCCGCTCCGGTCGATGCGGTCCTTCTGCTGCGCGGCCGGGATCTCGGCGAGGTCTTCGACGTGGTCGACGCGCAGTTCGCCGGGCCGGACGGTCAGGCCGTCGTACTGGCTGACGGTGAAGTTGCCGAGCGGGTGCGCGTGCGCGGCGCCCGCGGGCGCGAGCAGTAGTAGTACGGCGGTGAGTGCGGTGACCAGGAGGGCGACGGTTCGCCTCCGTATCGACAGGACTCCCTTGAAGGTGCTCACCGTCCGGCCTCCAGCGCGCTCAGCGCCGTCCGGGCCGCGGCCGCCCCCGTGGGCGAGAAGCCGCGGTCCAGGCGCAGGGCGGCGGACAGGTCGCGGCGGGCGTCGGCGGTCCGGCCCAGCGCGCGCTCGATCGTGCCGCGGTGATAGAGGAATGCCGCGTCGCGGAAGCCTGGCGCGGCGGCGCGCTCGGCGTAGGGGAGGGCCGCCCGGTCCTGGCCGGTGCGGTGCAGGGCCCAGGCCAGGGCGTCGGCTGTGTGTACGGTCTGGCGGCGGGACCACTCGGCGCGGGCGGCGCGCAGGGCGGCGCGCCGGTCGCCGTGGTCGGCCTCGATCAGTGCGGTGTCGAGGTCCACGGCCACGCCGTTCGCGCGCGCCAGGTCGGCCCAGGTACCGGCCAGGGCGTACTGCCGCCGGGCCGCGGCCCGTTCGCCGCGCGCTTCGTAGACCTCGCCGAGTGCGGCCAGGGGCCCCGGCAGCGGGTAGCGGCGCACGACCTCGCGCAGTTCGCGGGCCGCCGTACCCAGTTCGCCGCGCGCGGCGTAAGTGCGCGCCCGGCCTTCCAGAGCCGGGAGGTGGCCGGGTACGGCACGCAGCGCCAGTGCGTAGTGCCGGAACGCCGTCGCGTACTGCCCCTGGCTGCGCGCCAGTTGGCCCAGCGCTGTGGCGACGTACGCGATGTCGTCGGGCCGGGCAGCGGACTGCAGGGCGACCTCCAGTGCCTTGCGGGCGCCGTCGGCGTCGCCGAGCAGTTCCCGTACGTACGCGAGCCGCGTGAAGGACGGAATGCCGGGGTGCACCGCGTCGGCGTGCCGTGCCGCCGCCAGTGCCTCGGTGTAGCGCCCGAGCTCCACCAGCGCGTCCACGCGGACCGCCAGCGCCCGTTCCCCGTACGGATTGACCGCGAGCGCGGCGTCCGCGTCCCGCAGCGCGGCCCGGAAGTCGTGCCGCGCCGCGGCGAGCGCGGCCCGCGCGGCGAGGCCGGCGTCGTTCTGGCGCGGGCGCAGCGCCAGCGAGCGGGCGACGGCGCGCCCGGCCTGCGGGTAGCGGGTCGGGTCGCCGGTCGTACGGGCCTGCTCGACGTAGGCGGCGCCGAGCCGCGCCCAGCCGCGCCAGTCCCCGGGCTGCTCGCGCAACCGGACCTGGAGGGCACTCACCGTGCCGGACAGGCCGGCCGCGCCGCCGCGGCCCACGGGGATGTCGGACGATGGTGGCGCGGGCACCGGGGCGCGCGCCCGGCCACCGTCTCCGCCCAGGGCGATCCCGCCGGCGGTGACCGCGCACGCGAGGAGTACGGTCACGACGGCGCCGGCGAGCTTGCCGCGTACGCTCCTGGGCAGTCGGGAGAACATCAACGGCCGGCCCTGGAGCGTCGGTTGGACCGGAGCCAGAGCAGGCCCGTGCCGACCAGCACCAGCCCGAAGGCGCCCGCCGAGGCGGAGGCGATCAGCAGGGTGTCGTTGCCGTCACCGGTGGCGCTGTCCTGCGGGCGCAGCCCGGTCCGCAGACCGGTGGACTGGTTCACCGCGCCCTGGCCGCTCCCGCCCGTGCTGTCGCCGCCGCCCTTCTTGGCGACCGGGCCCCGGGAGCCCGAGGTGGGCAGCGCCAGATACGGGAAGGTCTTGCCGAACGGCTGGTCGTTGGCGTCGACCGCGTCGCCCAGGTCGTTCTTCTGCCCGACCAGCTCGCCTTCCACCACCTGGAGGGAGATGTCCACGACGTCGTCGGTGAGCCGCCGGCCGTTCGGGTAGCCCGCGTTGTCGCCGTCCAGGACGCCCAGGCGCTTGGGCTGCGCGGTGGGCGGGACGGCGGTGTTCAGCCGCAGCGCCTCCGCGGGGCGCACGTTCGGCGGCTGGTTGAGCTTGGCCACCCCGGTCAGGAACACCGCGATCAGGTCCTTGCGGGGCAGCGCCGGCGCCTTGATCCCGTAGATCTTCTCGATCAGCCGGGCCAGCTCGGGGTCGGTGACGTACTTGAGGAACTGCGCGTCGTTCCACGGCGCGGACGCGTTGAAGCGGTCCTTGTCCTTGACCGGCACGACCAGCTCGTTGACCAGCGGGTTGCCCAGCCGTGACACCTGGGACCAGCCGCCGGAGGCGTTCTTGCGCTGGGTGGTGGACCAGACGCCGATCACCGGCTGCTGCGCCGACTGCCGCAGCTCCTTCGTCGGCACCTGGAGGGCCACCGACTGCACGTTGTAGCCCTTGAGGGTGTCCCGGCCGACCTCGGAGAGGTCGCCGCCGTACAGCAGGTCGAAGGCGCGCAGGTCCAGGAAGAACGGGTCGTCCGCCTGGCCCGCGAAGGCCGAGCCGCCGCCCGCGACCGGCCGGACCGCCTGGTCGCGCAGCTTCTGGTAGTCCGGCATCGACGCCTTGCCGACGTTCGACGGCGCGGCGGTCAGATCGTTGGCGATCTTCGTGCTGGAGACCACCTTCTGGTCCTTCAGCCGCAGCAGGTCGATGTCGTACGTCTGGTAGTAGTTCAGGTCCTTGTCGTCGAGGGACGTGACCTGGCCGGTGTTGTAGAGGAACGTGTCGCCGCTGCGGTAGTTGTCCTTGAACGTCCACCGGTAGATCAGGTCGCCCTGGCCGTCCCCGTCGCTGTCCACGTGCACGTCGTACTGGGCGTCGGTGGCGAACTTGTAGAAGTTCGGGCCGCCCGCCGGCTCCGCGAAGGGCCACCAGTTCACCGTCAGCGTCGTGGTGTCCGGCTTGTCGGGGCTCTGGAAGGCGTACACGTCCGTGGTGTCGTACTCCGGCTGCCCGGAGATCTGCGGCGCCTCCCGGTGGCTGGACGCCTGCGCCGGGCGGGCGGCGAGCGGGCCGGCGGCGGCGCCGGCGACACCGGCCGCGGCCAGCGAGCCGCACGCCAGCACGGCGACGGTCCGGCGGCTGCCCCTGCCCTTCCTGGTCTTCCGGTTCTCGGTGGGTTCGGTGCTGGCGGTCATCGCGTCGGTCCTTCTCGGGTGTGCCGGGCGGTGCCGGCCGGGTCGGCGGTGCGGAGGCCGCACCGTGCTGTGGCGGCTATTCGTGGCCCCGTTCCGTACGGATGGGTGCCGCGTGCGCGGAAACCGCGCGCCTGCCGGACCGGTCCGCCGCGCGTCTCGCCCCGAACCCACCACGGCGGGACAATGACCGGTCGTCACGGGAACGGGGTGAGGGCGCGTGAAGTCCGAAACGGCCGCGGGGCGCGGTGCCGAGGTGCTGCTGCCGCTCGTCGCGCGCGGCGACCACGGCGCCTTCGAGGAGCTGTACGACCTGGTGTCGGCGCCGGTCTTCGGCATGGCCCGGCGGGTACTGCGGGACAGCGCGCAGGCCGAGGAGGTGACACAGGAGGTGCTGCTGGAGATCTGGCGGCGGGCCCACCGGTACGACCCCGGGCGCGGCAGCGGCCTGTCGTGGATCCTCACCCTCGCCCACCGCAGGGCGGTGGACCGGGTGCGGTCGGCGCGGGCCGCGAGCGAGCGCGAGGAGCGGGCCGCGCGCCGGTCCGTGGTGACCGCCTTCGACGAGGTGGCCGAGCAGGTCGAGGGGGCCTTCGAACGCGAGTGGGTGCGCCGGTGCCTGGAACGGCTCACCGCGTTGCAGCGGCAGTCGGTCACCCTCGCGTACTACGACGGCTACACCCACCGCGAGGTGGCCCGTCGGCTGGCCGTACCGCTCGGCACGGTCAAGTCCCGGCTGCGCGACGGGCTGGCCCGGCTGCGCGACTGCCTGGCGGCCGCCGGATGAGCCGCCGCCCGCCGTCCGCGGCTCTCCGTGACGCGCTGCGCGCCGGACGGCGGGGCGCCCACACCCTGGCCGCCCCGTACGCCCTCGACGCCCTCGGCCCGCGCGAACGCCGCCGCTTCGAACGGCACTTGCGCCGCTGCCCGGACTGCGCGGCGGCGCTCCGCGTCCTGTCCGAGGACGCCACCTGGCTGGCCCGCGCCGCCGCCCGCCCCGCCCCCGCCGGCCTGCGCGCCCGCGTACTGACCGCCGCGCTGGCCACCCCGCAGGAGGCCGTGGTCCCGCGGCCCGCCGAGCCGGTGCCCGCGTCCGAGGACCCGCGTCCCGCCCGCGCGCGGGGCCCGCGGCTGCCCGCCCGGTACGGCACCCGCCTCGCCGGGGCGGTCGCCGCGCTGAGCCTGCTCGTCAGCGCCCTGCTCGCCTTCCAGCTGATCCGTACGGACAGCGAACTGGACCGGCAGCGCGCCGTGACGCAGTCCGTGAACGCGGTGCTGGCCGCGCCGGACGCGCTCGCCGTCTCCGGCCGCCCGATCGGCGGGCGGTCGCTGAGCGCGGTCGAATCGGCCGAGATGGACCAGGCCGTGGTGAACGCCGCCGGATTGCCCCTGCCGCCCGCCGGGCACGCCTACCAGTTGTGGCGCATGCGCGACGGGCTCCGCACGGCCCGCTCGGCCGGCGTGCTGGCGTACGACCCGCGGACCCGCACCGCGGGCCCCGCCGTCGTACGTGATCTTCGGCACGGCGGCACCGGACCCGCGGACCGGCTCGCGGTCACCCTGGAGCCGGCCGGCGGCTCCGCCAGGCCCACGACCTCGGTACTCATCCAACTCGCCCTCGGCTGACAGTGATCCACAAGGGTGCCGTCAACGTCGGTGCGCGGGAGGTGAATCCTGGTGAGGGGGCCGCGCGCGTGCCACGGGAGAGAGATAGGGTTACCCTGCCCGGGGCCGGGTGCCCTCGTACGGGTGGGGAGTGTCATGGAACAGATAACAATGCGCAGCAGGCCACGAGTGCCTGCGATCAGTTGCGGAAGCGGCGCGTCCAGCGCGCGGCTCGACCGCCATCTCGCCGTGCTGGGCGGACCCGCCGTCCCGCAGCGCGAGTCGGAGGGTGCGACGTCGTTGATGCAGGAGCTCACCGCTCGTGACCACGCGCGCACGAGGACGAGCCGCGGCGCCAGGGTGTCGCTGTTCGCCCCGCTGCGCAGGCTGCGCCGGTCGCTGTTCGGCGGTCACAGCTGAACCACGGCCACCGGTCCCGGCCCCTCAGGCGATCACACCGTCCCGGCGCAGCGCTGCGATCCGCTCGCTCGTCAGACCCAGAGCGCTCAGCAGCGCGTCGGTGTGCTCGCCCAGGGCCGGGACATTCCCCGGCCCGGGCCCGGCGCTCCCGGGCAGCGTGATCGGCGGCAGCAGCGCGCGCAGCGGCCCCACCGGTGACCCCACCTCCCGCCAGCGGTCGCGCGCCGCGAGCTGCGGATGCCCGGCCAGCTCCGCCACCCCGTTCAGCCGCGCACAGGCGATCCCCGCCTCCTCCAGCCGTCGTACGGCCTCCTCCACCGCCATCCCGGCCAGTGCCTCACCCACCACTCGGTCCGTCCTGTCCCGGTTGCGGGTACGCGCCACATTCGTCGCGAACGCCGGATCGTCGGCCAGTTCGGGCCGCCCCAGCACCTGCCGCGCCAGCCGCCCCCACTCCCGGTCGTTCTGCACGGACAGCAGCACCGGCTGCCCGTCCGCCGTCGGATAGGCGTTGTACGGCGCGATGACGGCGTGCGCGACACCCGTGCGCGCTGGGGGCGTGCCTCCGTACATCCCGAAGTAGAGCGGGTGCCCCAGCCACTCGGCGAGCGCGTCCAGCATCGTGATCTCCACCGGGCCGCCGCGGCCCGTCGTGCCGCGGCGCAGCAGCGCGGCCAGCACACCGGAGAAGGCGTACATCGCCGCCGCGATGTCCGCCGCCGGTATCCCCGCCTTCGCGGGTGCCTCCGGCGTCCCGGTCAGCGAGACCAGCCCGGCCTCGCACTGGACCAGCATGTCGTAGGCCCGCTTGTGCGCGTACGGGCCGTCGGCGCCGTACCCGGAGATGTCCACGGCGACCAGGCGCGGATGGCGGGCGCACAGCGACGCCGCATCCAGCCCGAGCCGCGCGGCCGCGCCCTGCGCCAGGTTCTGCACGAAGACGTCCGCTCCGGCGATCAGTTGCTCCAGCAGCTCGCGCCCGCGCGGGTCCTTGAGGTCCAGGGCCAGGGACTCCTTGCCGCGGTTGGCCCACACGAAGTGCGAGGCCAGCCCGCGTACGGAGGTGTCGTAGGTACGGGCGAAGTCGCCGCCGTCCGGCCGCTCCACCTTGATCACCCGGGCGCCGAGGTCGGCGAGCTGCCGGGTGGCGAACGGCGCGGCCACGGCCTGCTCGACGCCCACGACGGTGATGCCCTCCAGGGGCGGCGGCTGCGGGGTGCGGTCCGGGGCGGCGTGATCGGTCGTGTGGTCCATGGTCGGAGCACCTACCCGCCGCCGCCCGCCGGGCAACGCGCGGGCCCGCACGGCCGCGTCACAGCCGGGCCGGTCACAGCAGGGCGAACTGCCCCTCCGGGCCCTCCTCGTGGTGATCCAGTACGGAGGCCGGGCGGCGGGCCGCGGCGGGCGGCGGCAGCACGCCCGCCGCGCGCAGCTCGGACACCTCGACGCGCGGGCCGTCCGCCGTGCGCCGGTGCAATGCCTCCTGCGCCGGGCGCACTTCGCCCACCAGCGACAGCACCGTGATCAGCTCCAGCAGTTCGGTGGTCCACTCCTGGGGCCAGGCGGTGGGCCGTACCGCCTCCAGTCCCTCCGGGTCGGCCGCCGGGGCGGCCCGGCGCTCGAACCACGCCTCCAGTACGCGCACCCCGCCCGCCTCGAACTCCCAGGCCGCCGGGGGCACGGGGGAGATCCGCCCGGGGCCGAGGAGCAGCGCTTCCTCGTCCGACAGGTAGTCGATGCCGTCGGGCAGCCCATGAGCAGGAAGCGGGGCGCGTACGTAGGGGCGCCGGCCGCCGGGCATCCGGGGGCGGTCGCCGGCGCGCGCCCCGTACGCCGTCCCGTCACCCCGTGCGCCCCTCGTCTGGAGCCACAGCAGCCGCTCGCCCAGCGCGACGCCGTCCTCCCACACCCCGGCGTCGGCGGTCAGCGGCACGACCGCGCCGGACGGCGTGGGGCGGGCGCTCGCCACGGTCCAGGCGAGCACCTCAGCGGCGCCGACCGGCCGGTCCAGGCGGCGGGCGAGCAGCTCCGTCAGGCCCGGGGTGAGGTTGGGCTCGCTGCCGCCGGGCCGCCGGTAGAGCGGGCGGATGCGGCCGGGCCGCCCGGCGGGCGACCTGCCGTCCGGCAGCAGCGCGGACGCCACCAGCGCCGGGCCGTCCGTCTGCGGCACATGCCCCAGCTCCACCACGAACACCTGCCGCCCGTCCGCGACCCGCCACAGCTCGGGACGGGCCGCGTCGATCAGCCGGTGGTCGGGCAGCAGCCACTGCTGGTCGTACGGGCCGTGCAGCACACGCACCGGGTCGGGGCACGGGCCGCCGCCGTGCGCGAGGCGGCCGGTGGGCGTGGACTGGCCGGGGAGCTGCGGCACGGCGGTGCGCAGCGTACGGGCGCGGCTGGGCCGGAACAGCCGCTCACGCGCCGCGTCGTCACCGGCCTCGTGCAGCGCCGCCCAGCGGGCCCGCAGGGAGGCGGCGTCCGGGGCCATCACCCAGCCGCGGCCGAGCCGCAGCGGCGCCGCGGACCAGGGCATCAGGTCATCGAGCCGGGGCGCCGCCGCGAGCCTGCCGCCGCCGCTCCCCGTGGCCTGTGTCACCGTCACGCGGTCGCCCTCCCTGGACCTTCGGTGCGCTCGGTTGCCTGGGGGCATCGTAACGGCGGCGGCCGGAGGGGGGCTTTTCCGAGTGATCACCGACGGGTACGGTCCTGGCCGTACGACCGTGCCGCCACCGCACGCCCATGCCGCCGCCGTCCGCCGGAAGGAAGCGCCATGACCGCAACGCAGCTCGCCGGGGCGCGGGCGGGGGCCCGGCTGGACCGGCTGCCGCCGTCGCGCTGGCACCGCCGCCTGACCCTGACCGTCGGCGTCGGCGCCTTCTTCGACCTCTACGAGATCTTCCTCGGCGGGGTGCTGGCCGCGGTGCTCGCCGAGCGGTGGCACCTGGACCACACCGCCAAGTCATGGGTGATCGCGGCCGGGTTCCTCGGCATGTTCGTGGGCGCGGGCGTCCTGTCGGTGCTCGCGGACCGGTTCGGACGGCGGCGGATGTTCCTGGTCAATCTGGGCGCGTACTCGCTGTGTTCGCTGCTGGGCGCCTTCGCGCCGAACGCCGAGTGGCTGATCGCGCTGCGCTTCCTGGCCGGGCTCGGCCTCGGCGCCGAGCTGATCCTCGTGGACACCTACCTCGCCGAATTCCTGCCGCGCGCCGTACGCGGCCGGTACATCGCCTGGGCCTACACCTTCGGCTTCCTCGGCGTGCCGGTGGCCGCCTTCGTCGGCGCCCGCCTGGTCGCCACCCGCGAGCTGTTCGGCGTCGAGGGCTGGCGCTGGCTGCTGGTGGCGGGCGCGCTGGGCGCGGCGTTCATCCAGCTCATGCGTGCCCGGCTGCCCGAATCGCCGCGCTGGCTGGCCGTGCACGGGCGGGAGGAGGAGGCGGCGAAGATCGTCACGGACATCGAGGAGCGCGTCGCGCGGGAGACCGGCGAGACGCTGCCCTCGGTCGCGGTGGCGGCGGAGGTGCCGCAGCGCCGCGTCCCGCTGGGCGAGATGTTCCGCGGCGACCACCGGCGCCGCACGCTCATGTGGTGGATCTTCCAGGTCCTGCAGACCGTCGGCTACTACGGGTTCGGGTCGCTGGCGCCGGTCGTGCTGACCGCCAAGGGCCACACCGTCACCGCTTCGCTGAGCTACGCGGCGCTCAGCTTCTGCGGCTATCCGCTCGGTTCGGCGCTGTCCGTACCGCTCATCGACCGTATCGAGCGCAAGACACTGATCATCGCCTCCGCGCTGGGCATGGCGGCGTGCGGCCTGGCCTTCGGCTTCGCCGGCGCGGGCTGGCTGATCGTGGGCGCCGGCTTCGCGCTGACCGTGTGCAGCAACGTCTTCTCCAACGCCTTCCACGTCTACCAGACCGAGATCTTCCCGACCGGCCTGCGCAGCAGCGCCATCGGGATCGCCTACTCACTGTCCCGGCTCACCTCGGTGATACTGCCGTTCGTCGCGCTGACCGTACTGGACGCCCTGGGGCCGGGCGCGGTCTTCACCGGTTCGGCCGCGCTGATGGTGCTGCTGTGTCTGGATGTGGCGCTGCTGGGGCCGCGCACTACGGGGCGCAGTCTGGAGCGGATCTGAGCCGGGCCGCCTCACCAGGGCTTCCGATGGTTCGTACCCGTGTCCGTATCAGCGGCGAAGTGATAAAGATGTGCGACATGTCACCTGTTGTCAATCGTCGTACCGTCCTCACCGCAGCGCTCGGCGCGGCGGCCCTCACCAGCACCCCTCTGGTGACGGGCATCGGAGCCGCCAAGGCCCGTGCCACGTCCAAGGGGGACCTCTACGCCTCCAACACGGCCCTGTACAAGGCGCTCTCAGGACAGGAGGGCATCCAGTACGCGCGCCGGTACAGACGCCACGAGATGTTCGACAACGAGCAGGGCGGGAGATTCCCGTACCACCGCACGACGGTTCTGGCGCTGCACGCCGGCGGCATCGAGAAGGGCACCTCCGAACTGTGCCTGGGCATCGCGGGCTACAAGCCCGACACCCTGGCGCCCCTCTTCCCCGGCGAGCCGCTCTACGACTACTGGATGTTCGAGGGGCTGCGGCTGCCCAGCATGGGGCTGGGCTCCAACAGCGAACTGCACGTCACCGCGAAGCACTGCGACGACCATGTCGCGCTCTCCATGGCGGCCTCCAGCCTCAATGTCCTGAGCCTGCACGGCTGCAAGGCCGAACAGGCCGGTGTGCGCAGCGGCCAGGACCCCAGAGTGGTCGTGGTCGGCGGCCTGAACCCCACCTTCAAGAAGCTGCTGCACCAGGAGCTGGGCGCGCACTACAAGACGGTGGACGGCGACGACTTCCCCGACCTGGCCGGGGCCGACCCCGACAACCCCTGCAACCGCACCATGCTCCGCAAGGGCGGCCAGCTGGAATTGACCACCGAGCTGCGCGCGTCCTTCTTCGACACGGACACGCTGGCCGGGCGCGCCGGCAGCACCAACGGGGAGTTCAAGAAGTTCGCCGGCGCCTGCCGCAAGGCGATCGCCCGTCTGGAAGCCGGCTCCGACCAGGTCATTCTCTGAGCGGAACGCCCCGGGGGCGCGTGACCGCCGGGCTCAGTGCGCGTCCAGCGTCACCGTGAAGGAGAAACGGTCCCCCCGGTAGTGGATACGGGCCACGTCCACCACCCGACCATCCTGGTCGTAGGTGATGCCCGTGTAGTGCAGGATCGGGCTGAGCAGCGGCACCTGGAGCAGGCGGGCGGTCTCCGGGTCCGCCAGCCGCGCCTCGACCGTGTCGGTGATCCGGCTGATGGCCACACCCACCGCGTCCCGCAGCACCTTCGTCATCGGCCAGCGTTCCAGGTCCGCGAGGTCCACGCGGGCGGCGACGTCCGGGTGCAGGAAGTTGACCGCGTGGTTCGTCGGCTCGCCGGTCTTCTCGTCGCTGCGCAGCCTGCGGTACGTGGCGACCTCCGCC
This sequence comes from Streptomyces sp. NRRL F-5755, assembly GCF_001279365.1. NCBI lineage: Bacteria > Bacillati > Actinomycetota > Actinomycetes > Kitasatosporales > Streptomycetaceae > Streptomyces > Streptomyces sp. NRRL F-5755. The sequence goes on from NZ_LGCW01000001.1 coordinate 146,774, forward strand.
AGGCCGGGGAAGTGCTCCGCCAGTTCGGCCGGCACGGCGGCCGTGCCGTGGCCCAGCAGTTCGGTGCTCATCCCGGACTGCTGGGCCACGATCGCGTCCACCGAGCCGAGCAGCCGCACGGGCGACCCGCGCCGCGCGCTCGGCTCGATGAACGTCCCGCGCCTGCGGTGCCGCGTGATCAGCCCCTCCGTCTCCAGCTCCTTGAGCGCCTGGCGCATGGTCAGCACGCTCACGCCGTAGTGGGCGGCGAGCGCGTCCTCGGTCGGCAGGCGCAGCGGGGCGCCGGGGGAGCGGCCGAGTATGGACGCGCGCAGCGACTGCGAGACCTGGTACCACAGCGGCAGCTTGCGGTTCAGGTCCAGCGAGTCGGGGGCGAAGGTGGTCAACGTCGACTCCGTATCAGGGGCCGGGCGGTTTCCGGTCAGGGCCTGTGTCCGGCGGTGTTTTGCCGGACACGCGGGCCCTCAGGGGCGGAAGTGGCGCTCAAGACCTTGCCATACCCGGTCGTAGCCGCTCTGCAGGTGGCCGGCGCCCGCGGCCTGCCCGGTGAGGGTGACCGGCCAGCGGGTCTCGAACATGAACGCCAGCCCGTCGTCGATCTTCTGCGGCTTCAGCTCGGCCGCGCTCGCCCGGTCGAAGGTCTCCCGGTCCGGGCCGTGCGCGGACATCATGTTGTGCAGCGAGCCGCCGCCCGGAACGAAGCCCTCCGCCTTGGCGTCGTAGGCGCCCTCGACCAGGCCCATGTACTCGCTCATCACGTTCCGGTGGAAGTACGGCGGCCGGAAGGTGTCCTCGCCGACCAGCCAGCGCGGCGCGAAGACCACGAAGTCCACACCCGCCAGGCCCGGGGTGTCGGACGGCGAGGTCAGCACGGTGAAGATCGACGGGTCCGGGTGGTCGTAGCTGATCGAGCCGATGACGTTGAAGCGGCGCAGGTCGTAGACGTACGGGACGTGGTTGCCGTGCCACGCCACGACGTCCAGCGGCGAGTGGCCGTAGGTCGCCTTCCAGAGGTTGCCGCAGAACTTGTTGACGACCTCGTAGGGGCCCTCCTCGTCCTCGTACGCGGCGGTCGGCGCGAGGAAGTCCCGCGCGTTGGCCAGCCCGTTGGCGCCGATCGGGCCGAGGTCGGGGAGCTGGAACGGCTGCCCGTAGTTCTCGCAGACATAGCCGCGCGCGGTGGCGTCGAGCAGTTCGACGCGGAAGCGGACGCCGCGCGGGATCAGCGCGACGTGCCCCGGCTCGGCGCGCAGCAGGCCCAGTTCGGTGCGGATCAGCAGGTCGCCGTGCTCGGGCACGATCAGCAGCTCGCCGTCCGCGTCGCTGAACACCCGCCGCTCCATGGAGGCGTTGGCGTGGTAGAGGTGGATGGCCATGCCGGTGCGCTGGGCGGCGTCGCCGTTGCCGCCGAGGGTCCACAGCCCGGCCAGGAAGTCGGTGGGGGCCCCGGGCTCGGGCAGCGGGTTCCAGCGCAGCCGGTTGGGGTCGGGCGCCGTCTCGGTGAAGGGCGCGCCGCGAAGCGCGCCGTTGTCCGTCCGCTCGAACGCCGGGTGCGCGGCGGACGGGCGGATGCGGTAGAGCCACGTACGGCGGTTGCGGGCGCGCGGCTCGGTGAAGGCCGAACCGCTCAGCTGCTCCGCGTACAGCCCCAGGGGGGCGCGCTGGGGGGAGTTGCGGCCGACCGGCAGGGCGCCGGTGACCGCCTCCGAGCTGTGTTCGTTGCCGAAACCCGAGGAGTACGCGAGCCCCTCGGCCGTCTTTCTCGCCCGCTCGCTGCCCGTGCCTGTCATCGCGCGCTCCCGCCGATCGAGGAATCCAGCAATCCTATGGAGGACCTTAGGATTGCGGCCCCGGCCCGTCAACGGAGACTCTCGGCCACGTCCGGCGGGCGTGGCCCGGACGGGAACCGGCCGCACACCGCCGTCGCAGCCTCGTGTTTTGCTCGTATTGCTCGCACGTCAAGACCTTGTTAACGAAAGTTTCGGCCACCTACCGTCGCTTCACCGCCCTCCCGGGCGTGTTCAAGGGCGAACGTGAGGTACCCCCATGCTGACAATCCTCGGATTTGTCATGATCGCCACCTTCCTGGTGCTGATCATGATGAAGAAGATGTCGCCGATGGCAGCGCTCATCCTGATCCCCGCGCTGTTCTGCGTCCTGGTGGGCAAGGGGGCGCACCTCGGCGAGTACGTCCTCAAGGGCGTGGGCGACCTGGCGCCGACCGCCGCGATGCTCATGTTCGCCATCATCTACTTCGGCGTGATGATCGACGTAGGGCTCTTCGACCCGGTCGTCCGGGGCATCCTGCGGTTCTGCAAGGCGGACCCGGTACGGATCGTGGTCGGCACCGCGCTGCTCGCCGCGATCGTCTCGCTGGACGGCGACGGCTCCACCACCTTCATGATCACGGTGTCCGCGCTCTACCCGCTCTACCGCCGCCTGAAGATGAGCCTGGTGGTCATGACGGGCGTCGCCGCCACCGCCAACGGCGTGATGAACACCGTCCCCTGGGGCGGCCCGACCGCCCGCGCCGCCACCGCCCTCAAGCTGGACGCCGGCGACATCTTCGTCCCCATGGTCCCGGCGCTGGCCACCGGCCTGGTCGCGGTCTTCCTGCTCTCGTACGTCCTCGGGCGCCGCGAGCGCAAGCGGCTGGGGCTGCTCACCCTGGACGGGGCCGGAACCGCCACGGAGCGGGCGGTGCCCGAGCCGGCGGCGGGTGAGGCGGTGCTCGCCGGGGCGGGCGGAGGCTTCGGGGCCCGGGTGCGTACGAGCGTGTTCCGTACGGTGTCGATCCGTACGGGCAAGGGCCGCGGCGCGGCGGCGGGCGGCGGAGGCGGCACGGCGCACACCGGGACCGGAACCACCGCCACCCTCACCGAGCCGGACCCCGCCGACGACTTCCAGGGCCTGGACCCGCACCGGCCGACGCTGCGCCCCAAGCTCTACTGGTTCAACGCCGCGCTCACCGTCGCGCTGCTGGTCCTGCTCGTCCTCCAGACGCTGCCCATCCCGGTGCTCTTCCTCCTGGGCGCCGCCCTCGCGCTGACCGTCAACTTCCCGCACATGGCCGACCAGAAGGCCCGGATCGCCGCACACGCCGAGAACGTCCTGAACGTCTCCGGCATGGTCTTCGCCGCCGCCGTCTTCACCGGCGTGCTGACCGGCACCGGCATGGTCGAGCACATGGCCCGCTGGCTGGTCGACGGCATCCCGGACGGACTCGGCCCGCACATGGGCATCGTCACCGGCGTCCTGAGCATCCCGCTCACGTACTTCATGTCCAACGACGGCTTCTACTTCGGCATCGTCCCGATCCTCGCCGAGGCGGGCGCCGCCCACGGCGTGGGCGCCCTGGAGATCGCCCGCGCCTCCCTCGTCGGCCAGGCGCTGCACATGTCCAGCCCGCTGGTCCCCGCCGTCTATGTGCTGGTCGGCATGGCGAAGGTGGAGTTCGGCGACCACACCCGGTTCACCGTGAAGTGGGCGGCGCTGACCTCCCTGGTCGTGCTCGCGGCCGGTCTGCTGTACGGGATCATCTGACCCGTGGGCACCGGGACGCCCGGCCGGGGCTGGCTGCTGCGCCTGGTCCTCACCTTCGCCTGCGCCCAGTCGGCGGTGAGCATGGCCCGGCCCGCCGTCTCCTACCGGGCGCTGGCGCTGGGCGCCGACGAGCGCGCCATCGGTGTGATCACGGCGGTGTACGCGCTATTGCCGCTGCTGGTGGCCGTGCCGCTCGGCCGCCGTACCGACCACGGCCGCTGCGCGCCGCTGCTCGTCCTGGGCGTCGCCCTGATCACCGGCGGCTGCGCGCTGAGCGGCGTGGCGGGCTCGCTGCCGGCAATGGCCGCCTGGAGCGGGGTGATGGGCCTAGGCCACCTGTGCTTCGTCATCGGCGCCCAGTCCATCGTCGCGCGCCGCAGCGCCCCCGACGAACGCGACCGCAACTTCGGCCACTTCACCATCGGCGCCTCGCTCGGCCAGCTCGTCGGCCCGGCCGCCGCCGGGCTGGTGGTCTCCGAACACGACGGCGCGATGGGACCCACCAGCGCCACCGCCCTCCTGGTCGCCGGCGGCCTCGCCGCCTTCTCCTACGCCTCCCTGTGGCGGCTGGAACACCGGCCGGAACACCGTGCGGCGGCGACTTCCGGGGCCGCGCGGCCCGCCCGGGACCGTACGGCAGCGTCGCCCCGTACCTCCGTACGGGCCATCCTGCGCACCCGCGGCGTCCCGGCCGGGATCTTCATGAGCCTGGCGGTGCTCTCCGCGACCGACATCCTCACCGCCTACCTCCCCGTCGTCGGCGAGGACCGGGGCATCGCGCCCGCCACCGTCGGGGCGCTGCTCAGCCTGCGCGCGGCGGCCACCATCGCCTGCCGGCTGGTCATGACGCCGATGATCCGCCTCCTCGGGCGTACCGCCCTGATGGCGGGCAGCTGCGCGCTGGCCGGACTGCTCTGCGCCGGACCGGCGCTGCCCGTACCCGTCTGGGCGCTGGCGCTGATGCTCGCCGTCCTCGGCTTCTGCCTCGGCGTCGGCCAGCCCCTGTCCATGACCACGGTCGTCCAGGCCGCCCCGGAGGCAGCGCGCAGTACGGCGCTGGCGCTGCGCCTGACCGGCAACCGCCTCGGCCAGGTCGCGGCCCCCGCCACGGCGGGCCTGCTGGCCGGACTGGCCGGTACCGCAGCGCCGTTCGCGATGCTGGCCGTCCTGCTGCTGGCCTCGGCGGCGACGGCCGTCCGGCCGGGGCGCGAGGCGCGTCCGGAAAGACCCGGCAACGGCCCCGCGAGCGCCGGGAATCCGCCCGTCGCGTCCCCCGCCGGGCCTCCCGGGCCCGCACCCGACGGCGGAACGCCCGCCACCCGGTGAATTACCGGGCCCGCCGCACTACCGTGACACCATGGCGGACCCGTCCCTCGCCCGGTTCTTCGACCAACTCGCCGCGACCTACGACCTGCTGTACCCGGACTGGCCGGCCGCGGTGGCCCAGCAGGGCCGCGCCCTCGACGCACACGTACGGGACGCGCTCGGCGACCGGCCGCACCGCGTCCTCGACTGCGCCTGCGGCATCGGCACGCAGGCGATCGGCCTCGCGGCGGCCGGGCACGCCGTCACCGGTACGGACCTGAGCCCGGTCGCGGTGGCCCGCGCCGGCGCCGAGGCCGCCGCCCGGGGCCTGTTCCTGCCGGCGGCCGCCGCCGACATGCGCCGGCTGCCCTTCCGCGACGCCCGGTTCGACGCGGTGGTGTGCGCCGACAACTCCCTGGCCCTCCTGACCACGCCCGACGACGTACGGACGGCCCTGGCCGCGATGCGGCGGGTGCTGCGGCCCGGCGGTCAGCTCCTGCTCGGCATGCGTGCGTACGAGGACGCCCGCCGCGAGCGCCGCGAGGTGCTGCCCGCCCGCGTCACCCGCCTGCCGGACGGTGGCCGGGCCGTCACGCTGCAACTGTGGGAATGGCACGAGGACGGCGAGCACTACGACTTCGACCTGATCCAGCTGCTGCCGCGCGGCGACACCTGGGAAGTGCGCAGCCGGCGGACCACCTCGTGGGCCCTGACCCGGGACCAGGTCGGCGGTTTCGTCGAGGCCGCGGGGTTCGAACGCCTCGCGTGGCACGAACCGGCGGACAGCGGCTACTTCCAGCCGTTGCTGACGGCGCGCTGCTGAGCCGCGGACGCCTGCCCGGGAGTGCCCGAAGCGCACCCGAAGCAAACCCGAAGCGTTCCATAAGCGCTGCTCGGCAGGGTGGTGACACCGGACGGGCCCGGCAGCGGGCCGGCCCGCCGAACCGTTGGAGCGCATCCATGACAGCCACCCCCGCCAACCCGCCCACCGACTCCGGCAAGACCCCCGTGACCGTGCTCGGCCTCGGCGCGATGGGCCGGGCGCTGGCCGGCGCCTTCCTCAAGGCCGGACACCCCACCACCGTATGGAACCGCTCGGAGCACAAGGCCGACGAACTGGTCGCCCGCGGCGCCGTACGGGCCGGGAACGTCGCCGAGGCGGTGACCGCCAGCCCGCTGATCGTCGTCTGCGTCGTGGACTATGAAGCCAGCCACCGCATTCTGGAGCCGGTCGGCGCCGACCTGGCCGGGCGGGTGCTGGTCAACCTCACCTCCGACACCCCGGTGCGCTCCCGGCGCGCCGCCGAATGGGCCGCCGGGCACGGCATCGAGTACCTGGACGGGGCGATCATGGTGCCGACGCCGGTCATCGGCACACCGGAGGCGACGGTCCTCTACAGCGGCTCGCGGCGGGCCTTCGACACGTACGAGGAGACGCTGAAGGCGCTGGGCGGCAAGGCGCCCTTCCTCGGCACGGACCACGGCGTCGCGGCGGTCTACGACCTGGCGATGCTCAGCTTCTTCTACTCCGGCATGGCGGGCATCGCGCACGCCTTCACACTGGCCGGGGAGGAGGGCGTCCCGGCCACGGACCTGGCCCCGTTCCTGGACGTGATCACGGGCATCTTCCCGCCGATCGCCAAGGGCATGGCCGACGACCTCGTCGGCGGGCGCCTCGACGGCGCGGGGGAGGGCAACATCGTCATGGAGGCGGCGGGCATCGCGCACATCGTCGAGGCGTCCCGGGACCGCGGCGTCAACACCGATGTGCTCGACGCGCTCAAGGCGTTGATGGACCGCGCGATCGCCGCCGGGCACGGGGAGTCGGAGTTCGTGCGGGTGACGGAGGCGATGCGGGGGGCGTACGCCTGAGTCACGCGACGGCCGGTCGGCGGACGGCGGTCACCGGGATGTCGGCGGAACCGGTGGTGCGGGTGAGGCGGATGTGCCAGCAGCCGGGGGTGGGGAAGCGCAGGCCGCTTCCCCACTCGTCGCCGGGGCGCCGGTAGGAGGAATCGCCGTGCGGTTCGAGCCGCTCGGGGCGCCGGGTGCGGCCGTCCGGGCCGGTGAGGGTGAGGTGCAGCGGCCCCTTGCCGGTGACCCGCCAGACGATCTTGTGTACCTCGCGGGTCGTGAACGTCGCGGGCCCGCTCGCGACCGTACGGTTCCCGTCGATGACCAGGCCCCCCACCCGCAGCCCGCCGGTGCCCACGGCGCGGAGTTCGACCGAGTCGCCCCGGTACGGGTGGAAGGACGCGGCCGGACGGCACCCGCCCGTACCGGTCCCCGCGGGCCGGGACGCCTCGGTGCCCTTCCCCGCCTCCCCGCCGGAGTCGCACCCCGCCGTCACCGACAGGGCGAGTACGCAGGCGAGCGGCGCCGCGTAACGGGCGGCGCGGGCAGTGGCGTACCAGGGCCGGCGCCTCATGCGCTCAGCGTCGCTCCGCAATCGCGCCCGCCACAAGGCGGGTTCGCGCCGCGGTCCACGGGGAAGACCGCGGCGCGGGCGCGCGGGGTGGCCGACGAGGGGGCTGGCGACGGAAAACTACCATCGCTAGTTTGGGGGCGGCGAGTACCTTCGGGGCTCATGGGACCGCAACCGGCGTGGGAGGGCGACGACGTGAAGCAGCACGACGCGATGTACATCGACGGGAGCTGGCGGCCCGCCGCCGGGACGGACACCATCGATGTCGTCAACCCGGCCGACGAGCGGGTCATCGCCACCGTCCCCGCCGGCACCGCCGAGGACGTGGACGCGGCGGTACGGGCCGCCCGCGCCACCCTGCCCGCCTGGTCCCGCACCGCGCCCGCCGAACGCGCCGCCCGGCTGACCGCGCTGCGCGACCAACTCGCCGGCAGCGCCGGGGAGATCGCCGAAACGATCACCGCCGAGCTGGGCTCGCCGCTGGCGTTCAGCAAGGCGGTACAGGCCGCCGTCCCGGTCGCGGTGTGCGGCTCGTACGCCGAACTGGCCGCCACCCATCCCTTCGAGGAGAAGATCGGCACCTCCACCGTCCTGCACGAACCGGTCGGTGTCGTCGGCGCCATCACCCCCTGGAACTACCCGCTCCACCAGATCGTCGCCAAGGTCGCCCCGGCGCTGGCGGCGGGCTGCACGATCGTCCTCAAGCCCGCCGAGAACACCCCGCTGAACGCCCAGCTCTTCGCCGAATGCGTGGACGCGGCGGGCGTGCCGGCCGGCGTGTTCAACCTGGTCACCGGCCTCGGACCGGTCGCGGGACAGGCGCTGGCCGAGCACCCGGACGTGGACCTGGTCTCCTTCACCGGCTCCACCGCCGTCGGCAGGAAGATCGGCGCCATCGCCGGTGCCGCGGTCAAGCGCTGCGCCCTCGAACTCGGCGGCAAGTCCGCCAACGTCGTACTGCCCAGCGCCGACCTGGCCAAGGCGGTGGGCGTCGGCATCGCCAACGTCATGGCCAACTCCGGCCAGACGTGCAGCGCCTGGACCCGCGTACTGGTGCCCGCCGACCGGTACGACGAAGCCGTGGAACTGGCCGCCGCCGCCATCGCCAAGTACGTACCGGGCGACCCGCTGGACGGCGCCAGCCGCCTCGGCCCGGTCGTCAGCGCCACCCAGCGCGACCGCGTCCGCGGCTACATCCAGCGCGGCGTCGAGGAGGGCGCCCGGATCGTCGCGGGCGGCCCGGAAGCCCCCGAGGGGCGCGCCCTGGGCTACTACGTCCGCCCGACGCTCTTCGCCGACGTCACCCCCGACATGACCATCGCGCAGGAGGAGATCTTCGGCCCGGTCGTCGCGGTCCTGCCGTACGAGGACGAGGACGAGGCCGTACGGATCGCCAACGGCACGGTCTACGGCCTGGCGGGCGCGGTCTGGGCCGGCGACGAGGACGAGGCGGTCGCCTTCGCGCGGCGCCTGGACACCGGCCAGGTCGACATCAACGGCGGGCGCTTCAACCCGCTCGCCCCGTTCGGCGGCTACAAGCAGTCCGGCATCGGCCGCGAACTGGGCCCGCACGGCCTGAGCGAATACCTCCAGACCAAGTCGCTCCAACTCTGAGCGCGGCCCCCGCCGTACCGTACCGCCGCGTACCCCTACCCGTACCGCCCACAGACCAGGGAGCCACCTCCGCATGACCCGTGCCGCCGTACTGACCGCCGTGGGCGCCCCTCTGGAGGTCGCCGAGATCGAACTGCCCGGACCCGGGCCGGGCCAGGTGCGCGTCCGGCTCGCGGCGGCCGGTGTCTGCCACTCCGACCTGTCGCTGTCCGACGGAACGCTGCGGCAGCCCGTGCCCGCCGTCCTCGGGCACGAGGGCGCGGGCACCGTCACCGCCGTCGGCGCGGGCGTCAACACGCTCGCGCCGGGCGACCAGGTCGTCCTGAACTGGGCCCCGTCCTGCGGCGACTGCCACTTCTGCGGACTGGGCGAACCCTGGCTGTGCGCCAACTCCGGGGCGGCGGCCGCCACCCCGTACGCCAAGCTGGCCGCCGACGGCACCGACCTCCACCCGGGCCTGGGCACCGCCGTCTTCGCCGAGGAGACGGTCGTCCCCGCCCACGCGGCACTGCCGCTGCCGCCCGGCATCCCGCTCACCGACGCGGCGCTGCTGGGCTGCGCCGTGCTGACCGGGTGGGGCGCCGTGCAGCACAGCGCACGAGTACGGACCGGGGAGTCGGTCGCGGTGTTCGGCGTGGGCGGCGTGGGCCTGGCCACCCTCCAGGCCGCGCGGATCGCGGGCGCGGGCCCGATCGTGGCCGTGGACGTCTCCCCGGCGAAGGAGGAACTGGCCCGCGCGGCGGGCGCCACGGAGTTCCTGGTCGCCTCCGACGACACCGCCAAGCGCATACGCAAACTCACCGGCGGGCACGGCGCGGACGTGGCGATCGAGTGCGTCGGCCGCGCGGAGACGATCCGTACGGCCTGGTCGTCCACCCGGCGCGGCGGACGCACCACGGTCGTCGGCATCGGCGGCCAGGACCAGCAGGTCACCTTCTCCGCCCTGGAACTCTTCTACTTCGGCCGTACGCTCTCCGGCTGCGTCTACGGCAACAGCGACCCCGCCGCCGACCTGCCGCGCATCGCCGAACACGTACGCAGCGGCGCGCTCGACCTGTCCGGCATGGTCACCGAGCACATCGGCCTCGACGGCATCCCCGCCGCGTTCCAGGCGATGCGGGACGGCAGGGGCGGCCGCGCGCTGATCGTCTTCTGAGCCGGACCGGTCATCGCGCCCATGACCTGGGAGGTCCTTGAGCCACCGCCCCGTTGACGGCATCGTCACCTCGCGAAGGAGGCCGCAGCGGACCCGGCCCGCCCCACACCGGCCACCGGCCCGGCCACCCCGAGCCTGCTGCGCAAGGTCCTGCGGTCGACAGCTGGAGCACCGCCGCATTCGGCATGGTCCTCCTCGCAGCCGGCAGCCCACTCAGCACACCCCCTGGGCCTCCCGACCACTGGACCCTCCCCACCGGCATCACCATGCTCACCGGCGCCACAGCCCTGACCCTCCTGGCCCGCCACCCCCGCATCCCCACCGCCCCGACCATCACAGTCATAACGGCCAACGCTCTCTCCTGCATTGCGATGTTGGTGCTCGCGGTTTCCGGCCTGCCGGCTCTTACGGGGGTGGGGAGGGTGTTTGCGGGGTTGGAAGTTGTGGGGTTGCGGGGCTGACCGGGTCAGCCGAAGACGCTGCGGATGTCTTCCCCGTCGCTCGGGTCGCCCGTCGCCACGGATACATCGAGTTCCGGTGAGGGCGCGTCCGTAGGCGGCGTGAACGAGATGCCCCCGGCAACCAGGGTGGCTATCTCCAGAAACTCTCCCTCGTACTCCAGGGCCTCGGTGGTCAGGGTGAGAGCCACTGCCTCCGGAGCCCCGGGGAACGCGATGTCGAAGGTCACGGACCGCACTTCCGTCGCGCCGTCCGCCGCGACGCCGAAACACGCGCCCGGCACCGGCACGACGCGGTCGGAGACCGTGACGGCCGCCGGGCCGCAGGGCAGGGGAACGATGGCCCGGTGCAGTGCGGAGGCCGCGTCGTCCGTTCGCTGGGCCTTGAGGACCTGGCGGGGGTAGAGGTTGGGGTCTCCCGGAGCGCGGTCCACCACGAAGATCTGGCAGAGCCCGGTCAGCAGGCCATCGTCCTCCGTGCGCAGGGCGAAGGAGCTGAAGTGGACCAGTCCGTCCGCCACCATCCTGGCCAGCGCGCTCTCGAAGCTGAGCACACCGGCGACCAACTGGTCCGTCGTCGCCGATGGATGGACCGCGGAGAGCCGGTCGTAGCTCTCCTCCATCCGGGGGTGCGGGTCGGCGGCCAGGTCGACCGGATGGAAGCCGTCGGGCAGCACGTACCACAGGGGAATCGGTTCGGCCGGGGCGGAAGCGCGGGGGTCGGGCCGCATCACAGGGCCTTGGCGACGGAGAAGATCTTCTTGACCGGGTCGACTGCCATGCCCGCACCGACCAGACCGTCGTTGTACTCGGTGCCCTTGGTGGCGGCGTCCGTGGTGGCATCGCTGTGCGACCACCCCATGTCGAGGGTCATGGCGGTGGGGACCGCGAGACCTCCGGTGACGACGGCCTGCGTGATATCAGCGGCCATGACTCCCGCGGCACTGGAGGAGCCGAGCTTCCCGGCCGCCCACTCCACGGGGCCGGCGATGACCCGGTTCGACGGGTCGACGGCTTTGGCGAAGCCCGAGAAGTGCGAGCCGCCGGTCCGCACGGCCTGGGACACGGCGGAAGCGCTCCGGGTCGCGGCGCCCGCACCGCGTGCCGCGCTGAAGGCGGACCTGCCGGACGTGATGGCGGCCTTCGCCCCACGACAGGCCGGGCCGACACCGGGCACGGCACCGAGGAGGTCACCGCCGAGGGTGGCCCACTCGCTGAGGTTCTTCGATGTGGGGGGCCACATGTCCTTGCCGCTCCGGATGTACTGGTTGGCGTGCACCGCCGCCGCGGCGAGGCTGAGCCCGATGGCGACCGGCGCCAGTACGGGGACGAAGATGGCGGCGATCCCGGCCACGGTCGCGGCGATGGTGAGCAGGTCTCCGCCGTGGTCGTCCCACCAGTCCTTCAGACCGGACCAGAGACCGCCGTCGGGTGCGTGGTCACTGGCGCACTTGCGGATCCGGTCGGCGTGTTCCTGGGCTGTCTCACCGTGCCGGCTCTCCAGGTTCTTGGCGTCGTCGATCAGATCCTGGAGTTTCGCGCGGGCGTTGTCCAGGGTGGTGGCCGCGCTGTCCACCTTTCCCTGTGCGGCGTCGAGGCGGTGCTGGGCGCTGCTGAGTTCGGCTTCGGTCCCGAAGTACTGTCCGGCCAGACCGAGGTCGGGGCTCGCCAGCGCGGCCCGGTGTTCCTGCTCGGCCCGTTCGGCCTTCCTTCTGGCGTCCTTGGCGTCTTCCTCGTAGTTGCGGGCCTTCACTTTCATGTCGTGCAGGGAATCGCTCCATTTCGCCAGTTCGCCACCCGCGTCCTTCAAGGAGGCGTGCGCCTTCTTCAGGTAGTCGGGGAGGTCGGCCACTTTTTCGGCGAAGGCCCTGGCCGCGTCGCCGCTCCAGTAGGAGCTTTCCTTGTCCAGGGAATCCAGGAGGTCATGGGTGCTCTGCAGGGTTTCGGCGGCCCGTTTGAGGTTGTCGGCCAGGTTGGTCGCCAGACGCGGGTGACCAGGGGTGGGGTTCCAGCCGAGCCCGCTCCAGTCGTCACTCATTTCTTTCCCCCTGCCTTCTTGAAGCCCTCCTGGATCCCGTCCTCGGTTTCCTCATAAGCCTTGATGATCGCCGGGAGTGCTTCATTCAGTGTTTTGAGGCGCTTCTTCGTCTCTTTCAGCCCGTGCTCCCAGTCGTCGTGGAAGTCCTCACAGGCTTTGTCGAGCGAGCGCTTGCCCAGGTTCTTCGGGCCGGTTTCCAGCATCCGGCGCAGCGCCTCTTCGAGTTGCTTCTCGCTGTCCTCAAGCTTCTTCTTGAGTCTGCGAAGTTCGGAAAGGCTCACAGTGAAATCGGCCATGTCTCCCGCTATCCCTGCCCCGTGTCGGGCCGGTTGTCCGACTCGGCCTCACGCGCCAGAACCGCGTCCCGGTAGGCCGCGATGACCGGCTGGTGACGGGTCCGGCTCTCCCGCGTCGCCTGCTTGCCGCGCCGGATCCAGTGGCCGCCGAGCAGCAGGCCGCCCGCTGCGACGACGTGCCCCAGCACGTACGCCGACCAGTCGCTTCCCGTCGTGAAGCCATGTGGCAGCGTGCCGTCGAGCCAGGCAGCACCCACGGCGACCATGGTGAAGGCGCCGGCCATGAGGGCGAGAGCCGCCCCCATGACGAGCCGGTCCCTCTTGGCACGCAGTTTGTGTACGCCGTCCTCTGCTGCCTTGAGGGTCGCTTCGTCCAGCGGGTCGAAGCCGTCACGTGCGCGCGACCACTCGGCCATCCGGCGTGCCGCGGTGCTCTGCCGCAATTCATCCAGGCGGGGACCGCCCCGGACATCCGCGGATTCCGCGGAGCCCGGCCGGGTGCCCTCCCGGTAGAAAAGCCACAGCCCCTTTGTTCCGTGGGTCTGCCGGGCGAATCCCACCTCGTTCGCGACTCTTTCCGCCTCGGCGGTGGTGAGGGCGGGGAACCGTCCCGGGGTGACACGCACATGTCCTCGCGCGTTCGGAGCCCCCGTACGCAGCTCCTTCTTCAGCTCCGCGACCTGTTCGGCCCGCGGTACTTTCGTACGCTGCCGGCGGGTGTCCCACGCGGCATACAGAGCGAGTACCGCGAACAGACCGGTGACGAGCCAGACCCACCACGGGAATCCGAACCCGACGTCAGCGCCGGGCGGAGCCGCCAGCGGAAGGCGGCATGGGTGGCCACCGCAACTGACCATGCGTTTCTCCCTGACCGACAAACAGAGCACTGCCCATTCGCCGACCAGACTTCCCGGCACACCGATGACGAAGCTACATGATGCGTCACCCGCACCGCTCAAGGGGCTCCATCGGTAGAGCGCATCGAGCTACTGCCGGAGACGCGAAAACCCCGGCACCGCCCCCAAAAACACCAACGTCGTCAGCACAAACGGCCAGGTGAAAACATGCCCCCCGGACGGCGCCGTGAGGGCGGTGATCGCAGGGGTCAGGGCTGTTGCGGTCGCCGCGCCCGCCGTTGCGTATGCGGCGGTGCGGCGGCCCGCCGGGAGGAACACCCCGCACAGTGCCATTGCGACCAGCACCGCGTTGTAGCCTGCCGCGCCGGACGCGATCTGGGTTGTCGGGGCGCCCAGTGTCCATGCCGTGGCGGTGCCGGTCAGGCTGCCCAGGCAGGCCATTGTTCCGGCCGTGCGGCTCGCGGCGAAGATTCCGGCCAGGAAGAGGGCGCCGACGTACCACTGCGGCATGAAGAAGATCTGGGCGATGTTGGCGAGGAGGCCGTGCCACAGGTCGGTGAAGGAAAGGCCGCCGGGCGGCCCGCCGGTTCTGGGCAGTGCCGCCGGGGCCGCGCCCTGGTGCCAGACGCGCGCCAGGCCCGGTGCTGCGAGTGTCAGCGCGCTCGCCACCAGGCAGAAGGGGAGGGTGAGGGTGGGGAGTTGCCAGGTGCTCAGGGCGCGTGCCGCGGCGGTGGTGATGACCGTGACCACCGCGCTGCCTGCCATCGCGAGCAGCAGAGTGGAGAGGTGGCCGGGGCCCAGGAAGACCGCCGAACCGACCGCTACCAGGCACGCGTTGAAGCCTTCCAGGCCCGCTGTGATGCGGTCGCGGTCCACGCCGAGCAGGTGCGCCGTGGCCGTGCCGGTCGCGGTGCCGAGGAGTCCGTACAGGCCGTACGCCCAGCCCGCCGCGCACAGCGCCACGGTGAAGACCGCGCCGGTGACCGCGCTCGGCAGGAAGTCGACCTGGGCCTGGCCGCGCAGGACGTGGACGGCGTGCCGCGTCCAGTGGTGCCGGGCGGTCCGGGGAGTGCTCCGGTTCCGTAATGCGGTGATCTGATCGCGCACGTCGTCCTCCCCATCTCACGGGCGGGGGCACGCCGGTTCGTGCGTGCACCGCGCCGGGGCCACCCGGGCGGATGCACCTTACAGCTACTTCTGCGGCGGGTCCGGGTCCGGGTCCGGGTGCCGCAGCGCCAGCCCGTCGACCAGCGCCAGCAGGCCCGTCTCGAACGCCCCCTCGTCGACCCGCTGCTGGTGCTCCGCCAGCAGGTGCGCCTGGCCGAGGTGCGGGTAGTCGGCCGGGTCGTACGCGCTCGGGTCGGCCACGAAGCCGCGGGCGAAGGAGCCCAGCGCGGAGCCCGCGACGAAGTAGCGGACCATGGCGCAGATGCGGGTCGCCTGGGCGGGCGGCCAGCCGGCCTCGACCATGCCGCCGAAGGCCGCGTCGGCCATCTTCAGGCCGGCCGGGCGGCGGCCGGGGCCCTGGGCGAGGAAGGGCACGATGTTCGGGTGCGCGGCGAGGGCCGCGCGGTAGGAGCGGGCCCAGGCCAGCAGCCCGGTCCGCCAGTCGGCGCCTGCCGCGAGGGCCGATACGTCCACCTCGGAGATCACCGTGTCGGCGACCGCGTCCAGGATCTCGTCCTTGGTCGTGAAGTGGTTGTACAGGGAGGGCCCGCTGACGCCCAGCTCGGCGGCGAGGCGCCGGGTGGACAGTGCCGTCAGGCCCTCCGCGTCGATGAGCGCGAGCGCGGTGGTGACGATGCGCTCCCGGCTCAGGAGGGGCTTGCGGGGTCGGGCCATGCCGCACATAGTAGAGGCTGCCGCCCGAAAACTAGCAGTGATAGTTAATGGGGCGGACGGCTGTCCCGGGCGGCCCGGCTGCCGTCCTCCGCCGCGAGGGGCCTTCATGAACCTGGAGCTGAGCGAGGAGCAGGCTGCCGTCCGGCAGCTGGCCAAGGACTTCGTCGACCGCGAGATCGTGCCGCACGCCGCCACCTGGGACCGCGCCGAGCGCGTCGACCGGGCCGTGGTGAAGAAGCTGGGCGAGCTGGGCTTCCTCGGCCTGACCGTCCCCGAGGAGTACGGCGGCTCCGGCGGCGACCACCTTGCCTACGCGCTGGTGACCGAGGAGCTGGGCCGCGGCGACTCCGCCGTGCGCGGCATCGTCTCCGTATCGCTGGGCCTGGTCGCCAAGACCGTCGCGGCCTGGGGCGACGAGGACCACAAGCGGCGCTGGCTGCCCCCGCTCACCTCCGGAGAGGCCATCGGCTGCTTCGGTCTCACCGAGCCCGGCACCGGCTCGGACGCGGGCAGCCTGGCGACCCGTGCCGTACGGGACGGCGACGCGTACGTGATCAACGGCAGCAAGATGTTCATCACCAACGGCACCTGGGCCGACGTGGTGCTGCTCTTCGCGCGCACCGGCGACGCGCCGGGGCCCAAGGGCGTCAGCGCCTTCCTCGTCCCCGCGGACACGCCCGGCCTGGAGCGCCGGGAGATCCACGGCAAGCTGGGGCTGCGCGGCCAGGCCACCGCCGAGCTGGTGTTCCAGGACGTACGGGTGCCCGCCGGCGCGATGCTGGCCCCGGAGGGGAAGGGGTTCTCCGTCGCGATGTCGGCGCTGGCCAAGGGCCGGATGTCGGTCGCGGCGGGCTGTGTGGGCATCGCGCAGGCCGCACTGGACGCCGCCGTCGGGTACGCCACCGAGCGCGAGCAGTTCGGCCGGACCATCGCCCACCACCAGCTCGTACAGGAGCTGATCACCGACATCGCCGTGGACGTGGACGCCGCGCGCCTGCTGACCTGGCGGGTCGCCGACCTGATCGACCGCGGCGAGCCGTTCGCCACCGAGGCGTCCAAGGCGAAGCTGTTCGCCTCGGAGGCGGCGGTGCGCGCCGCGAACAACGCGCTCCAGGTCTTCGGCGGCTACGGCTACATCGATGAGTACCCGGTCGGCAAGCTGCTGCGGGACGCCCGGGTGATGACGCTGTACGAGGGCACCAGCCAGATCCAGAAGCTGGTCATCGGGCGGGCGCTGACCGGGGTGTCGGCGTTCTGAGGCGGCCGTGCCCGGGCTTCCCGGGGGCGGCGTGCCGCACCACTCGGCCCTAAGCGCTTGCTCATCGGCGCGGTAAGGTGTTCGGTCCGTCGCGGAGAGCCCGCGGCGGACCGAGGATCGGGGTGCGCGATGGTCACGGAGGCGGAGCGGACGGACGGCTCGGGGGAGGACTGGGCCGACGTGTCCCCGGAGGCGGCCCGCCGCCTGGTCCGTGCCGCCGTCCAGGCGTTCGCCGAGCGCGGCTACCACGCCACCACCACCCGCGACATCGCGGGCCGGGCCGGCATGAGCCCCGCCGCGCTCTACATCCACTACAAGACCAAGGAAGAGCTGCTCTACCGGATCAGCGGCGTCGGCCACGAGAAGGCCCTGCGGATCATGGAGGAGGCGGCCGCCGCCGAGGGCGGCCCCACCGAACGGCTCGCCGCCGCCGTCCGCACCTTCGCGCGCTGGCACGCGCGGCACCACACCACCGCCCGGGTCATCCAGTACGAGCTCCAGGCGCTCAGCGAGGAGCACTACACCGAGATCGCCGACCTGCGGCGCCGCACCGACCGCTCGCTGCGCGGCATCCTCCAGGACGGCGCGGACGCGGGGGAGTTCACCGTCGGCGACGTGCCGGGCACCACCCTCGCGGTGCTGTCGCTGTGCGTGGACGTGGCCCGTTGGTTCTCCGCCGAGGGCGCCCGTACGCCCGAGGAGGTGGGCGATCTGTACGCCGACCTCGTCCTGCGCATGGTGGGCGCGGCCCGTCCTTGAGCGGGCCCGGGGCGGGCATTGACAGGTCCGGGGGCCGCTGAGCATGCTGAGCGAGCGCTTAGCCAAGGACGGCACGGTCCGCGTCCGCGCGACCTGAGGAGGCATACGGACATGGCACAGCCCCGGGTGTTCGGCTCGCTCGACGAGCTGCGGAACGCGGTCGGCGAGGACCTCGGCACCAGCGACTGGCTGGAGATCGACCAGAAGCGGATCGACCTGTTCGCGGACGCCACCGGCGACCACCAGTGGATCCACGTCGACCCGGAGCGGGCCGCGGCCGGACCGTTCGGCGCCACGATCGCGCACGGCTACCTGACGCTGTCGCTGCTGCCCGCGCTCGTACCGCAGCTGCTGCGCGTCGACAACGTCAAGATGGGCATCAACTACGGCGTCAACAAGGTCCGCTTCCCCGCTCCCGTCCCGGTCGGCTCCCGGCTGCGGGCCACCGCCCGGATCGCGGACGTGACCGAGGTGCCCGGCGGTGTGCAGCTCGCGACGGCGGTGACGGTCGAGCGCGAGGGCGGCGACAAGCCGGTGTGCGTGGCCGAGACGCTCAGCCGCTTCCTCCTGTGACGGGCCGTTGCCCCTAGGCGCACCGGGGGCCGGGCCCGGCCCCTCCCCGCGGCTCACCGCACGCGCCCACGGATAGGGTTGTTCCGTGCCTCAGCTTCCTTTCAAGGTCCACGAGCTCACGGTCGGCCAGCTCTCCGCGCGGAGCGGCGCGGCGGTGTCCGCGCTGCACTTCTACGAGTCCAAGGGACTGATCAGCAGCACCCGTACGGCCGGCAACCAGCGCCGCTACACCCGCGACGCGCTGCGCCGGGTCGCCTTCGTGCGCGCCGCCCAGCGGGTCGGCATCCCGCTCGCGGTGATCCGCGACGCGCTCGCCGAGCTGCCCGACGAGCGCACCCCCAACCGGGAGGACTGGGCCCGGCTCTCCGAGGTCTGGCGCGGCGAGCTGGACGAGCGGATCAGCCAGCTCGTCGAGCTGCGCGACCGGCTGACCGACTGCATCGGCTGCGGCTGCCTCTCCCTTCAGAAGTGCGCGCTGTCCAACCCGTACGACGAACTCGGCGAGCAGGGGCCGGGCGCGCGGCGGCTGCGCGTGGACCGGGGTGGCGGACCGCCCCGGACGGGTGCCACCGGCAACGGCGCCACGACGCCGGACGAATGCAGCACGAACTGCTGAGGGCTCACCAGACCTCCGGCTTGCGGTGCGCCCACGGCCGGGCCCGCTCCAGCTGCGCCGAGAGCGCGATCAGCGTCGCGTCCTCCCCGTACCGCCCGCCCAGCATGACGCCGATCGGCAGACCGGCCGCGTTCCAGTGCAGCGGCACGCTCACCGCGGGCTGGCCGGTGGCGTTGTAGAGCGGCGTGTACGGGGTGAAGGCACCGACGGCGGCGAACTCGGCCTGCGGGTCCGCGTCGTTGCGCAGCCCGCCCACGCGCGGCGGCGGCGTCGCGACCGTCGGCGTCAGCACCACGTCGAACCCGCCCTCGCGCGGCATCACCCCGTCGGCGATCAGCTGCCCCAGCATCCGGAACGCGTACAGCGCGCGGGCGTACTCGACCCCGGGGATCTGCGCGCCACGTCCGCGCAGATAGCGGGTCAGCGGCAGCAGCTCCGCCTCGTGCTCCGGCGGCACCGGGCGGTTGGCGGCGATCACCGACCAGACCAGGGTGAAGGCCAGGCGGTAGCTGTCGTCGGTGGGCAGGGACAGCTCGTCCACCTCGTGCCCGAGGTCCGCGAGGAGCGCGGCCGTCTCCGCGACGGCGGCCCGGCAGTCCGGGTGCACCTCCACGCCGGGGAACGGCACGTCGATCAGGAAGCCGACGCGCAGCCGCCCCGGGTCGCGCCGGGCGTGGGCCGCGTACGTCTCGCCGGGCGGCAGCGCGGGCGCCGCGTACGGGTCGCCGGGCATCGGGCCGGCCATCGCGTCCAGCAGCGCGGCGGCGTCCGCGACCGTACGGGCGAGCGGGCCCGCCGTGGCCAGGCCGGAGACGTCGTGGAGCAGCGGGCCGGGGCTGATCAGGCCGCGGCTCGGCTTGATGCCGTACAGGCCGCAGAGCGAGGCGGGAATACGGATCGAGCCGCCGCCGTCGCTGCCGTGCGCCACGGGGGCCAGCCCGCCGGCCACCGCCGAGGCGGCCCCGCCGCTCGAACCGCCCGCCATCCGCTCCAGGTCCCAGGGGGTGCGGGCGGGCGGCGCGAGGAGGTTCTCCGTGTAGCAGGGCAGGCCGAATTCCGGGGTGTTGGTCTTGCCGAGCAGGATCGTGCCTGCCCGGCGCAGCTTGGTGACGACATGGTCGTCCCGCTCCGGCACATAATCGGCGAACGCCCGTGAGCCCATCGTGCAGCGCACCCCGGCGACCTGCGTCAGGTCCTTGACCGGCACCGGGACCCCGTGCAGCGGCGGCAGTTCCCGGCCCTCGCGCCGCGCCGCGGCGGCCTCGTCCTCCGCGGCGGCCGCCTGTTTGCGGGCGATGTCGGGGGTACGGGTGAGGAAAGCGCCGAGCGTGCTGTCCAGGTCCTCGGCGCGGGCGAGGTAGTGCTCGGTGATCTCGACGGGGGACAGTTCGCCGGTCCGTACCCCGGCGGCCTGCTCCAGAGCGGTCAGATCGTGCAGTTCGGCCATGCGGGTCCGCCTTCGGGTGCGCTGTGGGGGCCGGTCCGGGCGGGCCGGGACCGGCGGTGCTGTGTCAGCCCGTGAAGAGTTGTCTCAGCTTCAGGGCCAGTTCGTAAAGGCCGTACCCGAACGGGAGGCCGACCCACAGCCAGGCCACGACGAGCAGGGCGGTGCGGCGCGCGGTCACGAGGCGGCTCCCTTCGGGGCGGTGGGGGCGGCGGTCCGTGCCCCGTAAGGCGGTGGCTCGTGGTGCCGCGGGTGGACGGGCCGCACCAGCTCGTTGGCGGCGAACCCGACGACGAGCAGGCCGATCATGACGAAGAAGGAGGTCGTGTACAGCTCGGGGCCGGTGTGCCCGGCGGACCTGCGGGCGTCGGCGATGGCGTTGACGATCAGCGGCCCGAGGACGCCGGCGGTGGACCACGCGGTGAGCAGCCGGCCGTGGATCGCGCCCACCTGGTGCGTGCCGAACAGGTCCGTCAAGTAGGCGGGCACGGTGGCGAACCCGCCCCCGTAGAACGAGAGCAGCACCGCGGCGCACCCGATGAACAGCGGCTTGGACGCGTCGCCCGCCAGCGCGATCAGCAGATACATCAGCGCGCCCGCGCCCAGGTAGAGGCGGTAGACGTTCTTCCGTCCGGCCAGGTCGGAGGTGGCCGACCAGACGATCCGGCCGAGCATGTTGGCCAGCGACAGCAGGCCGACGAAGCCCGCGGCGGCCGACGCGCTCACCGGCGCGGAACTGTGCGCGAAGAAGTCGGCGACCATCGGCGCCGCCTTCTCCAGGATGCCGATACCCGCCGTGACGTTCGTGCACAGCACCACCCACAGACACCAGAACTGCGGGGTGCGCAGGGCGTTACGGGCGGAGACCTGCGCGGTGACCGGCGGGCGGGGCGCGGCCGTACGGCGTGGGGCGGAGCCGCCCGCGCCAAGGGCTTCCGCATCGGGGACCTCCGCGCCCGGGAGTTCCGCGTCGCTCGGCGGCACCCGTACGAGCAGCACCCCGAGCGTCATGAAGACCGCGTACGCCAGCCCCATCACCAGGAACGTCCGGGCGATCCCGGCCGGACCGGTGCCCAGGACGCCCAGCAGCCAGGCCGACCACGGCGAGGCGATCAGGGCGCCGCCGCCGAAGCCCATGATGGCGATGCCGGTGGCCGTGCCGGGGCGGTCCGGGAACCACTTGATGAGCGTGGACACGGGCGAGATGTAGCCGATGCCCAGGCCGACGCCGCCGATCACCCCGTACCCGAGGACGACGAGCCAGTACTGCCGGGTGGCCGCGCCGAGCGCCGCCACCAGGAAGCCCGAGGAGAAGCAGACCGCCGAGACGGCCATCGCCCAGCGGGGGCCGTTGCGTTCGACGAGGGTGCCGCCGAACGCGGCGGACAGCCCCAGCATGACGATGGCCAGCTGGAAGGGGAGCGCGGACGCCGTTCCGGACAGGCCCAGCGCGGATTCCAGGGGCGGTTTGAACACGCTCCACGCGTACGCCTGCCCGATGGCGAGGTGGATCGACAGGGCCGCGGGCGGCACGAGCCAACGGCTCCAGCCCGGCGGCGCGACGACGGTACGGGAACGGGAACGGCCGGACGCACGCATGAGGCGGAACGTACAGCGTTCACCCACCTCCGGGAAGTACGCCCACGCCGCGTCCGCACCGCGCCCGCGCCCCGCGAACGCGCCGGCACCGCGCCCCGGCCGCCCCTCAGGCCGCCACGAACAGCCGCCGCTCGCGGGACGACTGCCGCGCCTGCGCCAGCGTCTCCCTGGTCAGCACCGACAGCGGCGCCACGATCCCGCACTCCTGGCACACCGGTCCCGCCATCGGAAAGCGTTCGAGATCCGTGCGCCAGACGAACCGCCGCGTGTCGCAGACCGGGCAGTCCGCCCGCGGCGTGCCCGCCTCCATCGCCCGGATCATGCTGCGCAGCACCGCGGGCAGCGGCGCCGCGGGATGCCGGTGGGGCGCTTCGCACGGCACGATGTCACAGCCGCCCCACGTACGCCGGTGCCAGTCGTCGAGCGCGCTGGGCTGCCGGATGCCGTCGTGCTTCTCGCGGCGCCTGCGGGCCGCGAACTCCTGCTCGTACCCGAGCCAGACGGCGCGGGCCTCCTCCAGTTCCTCCAGTGCGGCCACCAGCCGCGCCGGGTCGGGTTCGCGGTCCTCGGTCGCGATGCCCGCCCTGGTGCACAGATGGTGCCAGGTCGCCCGGTGCCCGTACGGGGCGAAGCGTTCGAGGCACTTGCGCAGCGCCGTACGCCGCTGGGTGGCGACGAGACGGGGGTTGCGCACCTGTTCTGCGAGAGCTCTGAAACCGGCCAATTCATCCCACCTCCGTGGGGAGGACCCGACTGGACAGAGAATGGACGTAGCGGACCGCCCACCGGATCCATCGAACTGTCTTGCGGGTGTGTGGTGGCGGCACTCGCGCCGCACCGGTCGCGCCCCTCGCTCCCGGTGTCCCCCGCGGCGCCCGGCGCGCCTCGTGTGCATCATCCACCGTACATCTGTGGGGATTTGAGAAAGTTAAGGTTGCCCACCTTCCGACTGCGGCGCGATGTCGGCGCCCTCGCCGCAAGGGGCGCCGGTGACTCCTGGTACCCATACGCGGGGCGATCGATCCATGAGAAGGGCTACTTGGCGCTTTCCCGCCCCGTACGAGAGTTCGCGCCGCTCTATTCCCTCGTGACCCGCCCGGCCCCCAGCACCACCCGCGCCAGCTCCCCATGGCAGATGTCACTGTGCGCACCGGCGGGCGGCGGGCCGTCCCGGACCACGGACGACGCGTCGATGTTCACACAGCCCGACCCCGGGACCGCGGCGCCCAGCCGCACGCTCCGGGTCCCGTCCACCGCCTGGATACCGTCATGGCCGATCGCACCCCAGCGGTCGAACAGCCCCAGGAAGCTCGCCGAGTCGCCGGAGAGCTTGGAGGCCAGCGGGTAGAGCATGCTCAGCGCCGAGTCGTGCCGCGAGAAGCAGGACACCATCGGACCGTCCACCCGCTGCTGCACCCCTTGCAGCGCACCGCCGTGGTCCGGGTCGTGCGGCAGCCGGGCGGCGAAGGCGTAGTGCGAGAAGGCGCCCTGCAACAGGGTCACGGATTTCACCGCGGTGACGCCGGCGGGCATGCCGCGCAGCGCGTACGACACCAGCCGAGCGCCGAAGCTGTGCCCGAGCAGGTGGATGCGCACGCCCGGCGCGCTCTTGACCAGCGCGCCGAGTACCGGGCCCAGCCCCAGCTGGCCCACCACGCCCGACCGCCGCTTCATCCCGTAATAGCCCGACTGCCGCAGGAACTCCTTCGCCCCGTTCCACAGCCGCTTCAGACCGTCCCCGAACAGCTCCTGCTGCCCGCACTTCTCCAGCGCCGCCGTGAAGATCTCGCACACCCCGAGCGGGTCGTCGGTGAGCATCGCGGGCATGCCGGTGCCCAGGTCCTCGGCCAGCCGTTCCGCCGGGCTGTTCGCGCGTACGGACACCAGATCGCGTACGAGACGCGCGTACTCGTCGAAGGCGGACCGGGCCTCGGGCCGCCCGGCGAGCAGCTCCTGCACGCGCCGCAGCGTCAGCTCCCGGCCGGGGAAGCACCGCGCCAGGGCGCGCAGCGTCGCGTCGTCCAGCAGCGGCGGACCGGCCGGCACGGCCGGCGCACCGGCCGGTGCCGGGGGGAAGCCGGGGATCGGCTCGTCCGTGAACCGCATCGCCGGCCAGATCACCCCGGCGTACCCGAGGCGCACCCCGGCCCCCGCCATCGCCGGGAACGGCGCGAAGAACCGCCCGTACAGGCTCGTGGCCATCGACCGGTCGTTGTTCCAGCCGTGCGCGAAGACCAGCAGATCGGTGACGCGCTCCCGCGCCGCCCCGGCCACCAGCCGCTCCCGCTGCCCCGCGTCCGGGTCGCCGTCGGCGTCGAACGTCAGCTCCCAGTACGGCCGTACGCCGATGCCCCCGGCCGCCGCTGCGCCGGAACTGCCCGCGGTACCCGTCATGACGACCCCCTGAGCGGCGCGCCGGGCCACGCTGCCGGGCCGGAATTCCGGGTCGCGCCGCGTTGTGCAGCGCATCGTCCTGCGGAAGGGGGAATCCGGCCATACGTCAGGTGGGGGCGATCCGGGGCGGGGGATCGGGCGGTGGCCGGTGGGCCGGGCCAAGGCCGCCCCCGGCCCACCGGGCGCCCACCGGGCCGGGGGCGGCCCGTCAGCCACCGCTCCCCTCAGCCCGCCAACTCCCTCTCCCGCGTCTCCGGCAGCGCCAGTACGCACACCAGCGACACGACCGCCATCGCCGTCACGTACCACCCCACGGAGCCCGACCCGAAGGCCGCCTGCAACCGGGTCGCCACCAGCGGCGACACCGCGCCGCCCAGCACCCCGCCCAGGTTGTACGCCAGCGAGGCGCCCGAATACCGCACGGTGGTGCCGAACAGCTCCGGCAGGTAGGCGCCCATCGGCCCGTACACCACCCCCATGCAGAACAACGCGCCCCCGATTGACACCGCGATCAGCACCGGCTGTCCGGTGTCCAGCAGCGGAAAGAGGACGAGCCCCCAGACGACCGCCGCCGCCGTCCCGGCCAGCACCAGCTTGCGCCGCCCCGCGCCGTCCGAGCGGGTGGCGGCGAGCCAGGTGCCGGCGGCGAGGAAGAGGCAGGCGATCAGCGAGAGGGCGAGCATGGTGTTGCGGGAGACACCGAGCGTGCCGGTGGCGTACGCCAGGCAGTATGTGGTCGCCGTGTAGAAGAGCCCGTACGCGATGATCATCCCGCCCGCGCCGAGCAGCAGTTCCCGCGGGTAGCGCCGCAGCACCTCCAGCGCGGGCACCTTGTCCGCCTCCCGCGCGTCCATCACCTTCGCGAAGACCGGCGTCTCGCTGATCTTCAGCCGTACGAACAGCCCCACCGCCACCAGCAGGAACGACAACAGGAACGGCACCCGCCACCCCCACGACCGGAACGCGCCGTCGTCCAGCACCGCCGACAGCAGCCAGAACACGCCCGTCGCCGCGAAGAACCCCACCGACGGCCCCAGTTGCGGAAACGCGGTATACAACCCACGCCGCTTCTTCGGCGCGTGCTCCACCGCCAGCAGCGCGGCCCCGCCCCACTCGCCGCCCAGCCCGATCCCTTGCAGGAACCGCAGCACCATCAGCAACAGCGGCGCCCAGATCCCCAGCGTCCCGTACCCCGGCAACAACCCCACCAGCGCAGTCGACAGCCCCATCAGCAACAACGAGGCCACCAGCACGGACTTCCGTCCCACCCGGTCCCCGAAATGCCCGAACACCACCGACCCGAGCGGCCGCGCCGCAAACGCCACCGCGTAAGTCGAGAACGACGCGAGGGTGGCGTTGACCGGATCGAGGGTCGGAAAGAACGCCTGGTTGAGGACCAGGGCGGCGGCCGTCCCGTAGATATAGAAGTCGTAGAACTCGATGGCCGTCCCGATGAACGAGGCCACGGCCACACGGCGGAGGCGCTCGGGGGCGGCGGGCGCGGTGGTGTCCTCGCCCGGGGACGTATGCGCCACGCCCGGGACCCCGTCCGCCGGGACGGCTGCTGATGTCGCGTCACTGTGCACGAGCCGCACTGTCACGCGGGATTGTCGGGGCAGTCAATAGGTGGGATGTGGTGTCTTGGCTGGTGAGACCGGGGAGGCGGTGGCGATCGGTACGGCAGGGGCCGTCGTCCGTGGATTTCCTGTATGAGTACGATTTTCCGCACAGAACGGAACACGGGGACGTGTACGGGGGAGGCGCCGGCCTGATGAAGATCGCGGCTCGGGTGGCCATCGCGGCCTCGGTGGTGGTCGTTGTGCTGATGCTGGCCGGTGTGGTCTACATCAGCCTGTTCGTCGGGTGGACGCAGGGAAGGGCGGAGCCGGGCGATGTCGTCGGTACCTGGACAGGGCCGCACGGCGCGCAGGTGACGTTGCGCAAGGACGGGTCGGCGACCGCGTCGAAGGTGCCGAGCAACCCCAGGGACCACAACCCCGATGACACCTTCGGCGGCGAGGGCACGTGGAAGCTGGGGAGGGTGACGAACTCCCTCGCGGAACAGGACATTCAGGTCGAGGTCGGTACCGGGCCGGGAAAGACCATGACCTTCGAGCTGGTGGTCGACGGCGACGGGGCGCGGGACGGCCTCCACATACCGGTGTCCGCGGACTCGGCGCTGGGCATCGACTTCCGGCGGACGCCCTGACGCCTGTCCCGAAGCGCCCGCCCCTCACCCCACCACCCCCACCACGTCAGGACGTCCATGGGCTTGCCGGGGGGGCGGGGCCCCCGCCTCCCGCTACCAGCAGTGCAGGCACATCCCCCACCTCCCGCTACCGGTAACGCAGATACTCCCTCCGCATCCGCCGGAAGCCCGTCAAGTCCTCCTGCCAGGCCCCGGCCACCTCGTCCACGCCCGCCCCCGCGTCGATCATCGTGCGGACGCGCGGGGTGCCGGTGAGCTTGTCGATCCAGTGGTCCGGGCGCCAGGTGAAGCCGGGCCAGGTCTGTTTGGCGGTGATCAGGAGGGCGATGCCGGTGCGGACCGGGTCGAAGGCACGGCGGTCGTGGACGTGGAGCTGGACGCCGCCGATGGTCTTGCCCTGGAACTTGGAGAAGGTGGGGGCGAAGTACGCCTCGCGGAAGTGGACGCCGGGGAGGCCGATGTCCGTGGCGAGGGCGGTGATCGCGGCGGCCCAGCGGCGGTCGATGCCGTCCGCGCCGAGCAGTTCGAAGGGGCGGGTGGTGCCGCGGCCCTCGGAGAGATTGGTGCCCTCGAAAAGGCAGGTGCCCGCGTAGACCAGGGCGGTGTCCGGGGTGGGCATGTTGGGGCTGGGCGGGACCCAGGGGAGGCCGGTCGCGTCGAAGAAGTCCGACCGCCGCCAGCCCTTCATCGGGACGGTCTCCAGCTCGGCCGGCCGGCCCGCCGCGCGTGGCACGAACTCGGCGTTGAAGAGGGCGGCGAGTTCGGCCACGGTCATGCCGTGGGCGAGGGCGATCGGTTCGCGGCCCACGCCGGAGGCTTGGGCACGGTCCAGTACGGGGCCGGTGGCGGCGCGGCCCGTCACCGGGTTGGGGCGGTCGAGGACGACGAAGCGTTTGCCCGCGAGGACGGACGCGACCATGCAGTCGTACAGCGTCCAGATGTAGGTGTAGAAGCGCGCGCCGACGTCCTGGATGTCGAAGACGACGGTGTCCACGCCGGAGCGGGTGAAGATGTCGGCCAGCGCGCGGCCGCTCTTGCCGTAGGTGTCGTGGACGGGCAGGCCGGTGGCCGGGTCCTTGTAGCTGCCTTCGGAGCCGCCCGCCTGTGCCGTGCCCCGGAAGCCGTGTTCGGGGCCGAAGACGGCGGCCAGGTCCACCCGTTTGTCGGCGTGCATCACGTCCACGATGTGGCGTACGTCCGGGGTGACGCCGGTGGGGTTGGTCACGATGCCGATGCGGCGGCCGGAGAGGAGGGCGTAGCCGTCGGCGGCGAGGCGGTCGAAGCCGGTGCGGACCCGGGGGCGGTCTCCCCGCGCGGCGGCTTCTGCCGCTCCGGTCCCGGCCGTATCGGTGCCGGTCGCTTCGCCGCCTCCGGTCGCGGCCCGACCGGCGCCCGTGCCCCCGTACGCCGCAGCCGCCTCACCCGTCATCGCCGTCGCACCCATCGCACCCGCCACGCTCGTGACCGCCGTAGCGGCCAGCAGTTTCCGTCTGGACACGGTCATGCGTCCACCTCCGCCGTCAGGCCAGTGTCGTGCGCACGCTAATGCCAGGCGGCCTCCGGGGGAACGCGCCGGACGGCGTGCCGCGTGCCGTCGCCGCGTCCGGCGCACGAGGGGTCCGCGCCCTTCCGCTTCGCCATACCGACTGGTTAGTCTGCCTGGCAGTCGTGTCAGGGGCGACCGATCAGGGGCGACCGAGGGAGACCGCAGGTGGAAGCCGTACGGGACAGGACAGTCGTGGTGACCGGGGCGGGCGGCGGCATCGGCGCCGCGCTCGCCCGCCGCTTCGCCGCCGCAGGGGCGCGGGTGGCGGTCAACGACCTGGACGCGGCCAAGGCCGGGGCGATCGCGCGCGAGATCGGCGCCGTCGCGGTTCCCGGTGACGCCTCAACCGTCGTACCGGCGGCCCGTGAGGCGCTCGGCGGGACCGTCGACATCTTCTGTGCCAACGCCGGGGTCGGCACCGGCGGCGGCCCCGAGGCGCCGGACGACGCCTGGGAGCTGGCCTGGGACGTCAACGTGATGGCGCACGTACGGGCGGCCCGCGCGCTGCTGCCCGAGTGGCTGGAGCGCGGCGCGGGCCGGTTCGTGTCCACCGTGTCCGCGGCGGGCCTGCTGACCATGGTGGGCGCGGCCCCGTACAGCGTCACCAAGCACGGCGCGTACGCCTTCGCCGAGTGGCTGTCGCTGACGTACCGGCACCGCGGGATAGCCGTGCACGCCATCTGCCCCCAGGGGGTGCGCACCGACATGCTCGCGGCCACCGGCGCGGCCGGGGAACTGGTGCTGACCCCGACGGCGATCAAGCCCGCCGCCGTCGCCGACGCGCTCTTCGCGGCGATGGCGGAGGAGCGGTTCCTGGTGCTGCCGCACCCGGAGGTCGGGGAGTACTACACCGCGCGGGCGGGCGACACCGAACGGTGGCTGGGCGGCATGAACCGCCTCCAGCGGAAGCTGGAAGGCGCCGGGCGGCCGGAGGCCGTCGTGGAACCGGAAGCAGGTGCCGCCGCAGCCGAGGAGGCGGCCCGATGACCTCCTACCAGGACAAGCCCTGGCTGACCCAGCTCACCGACGCCCAGCGCGCCCCCGTGCACCCGCATTCCTCCGCCCTGCACGCCTTCCAGGACGCGGCCCGTCGCGCACCGGACCGTACCGCCCTCGCCTACTTCGACGGCCGGCTGTCGTACGCCGAGGCTGACGCGCTCAGCGACGGTGTGGCCGGGCACCTGGCGGCGCGCGGATTCCGGCCCGGCGACCGTGCCGCGATCATGCTCCAGAACACCCCGCACTTCGCCCTCGCGCTGCTCGGCGCCTGGAAGGCGGGCGGCATCGTCGTCCCCGTCAACCCCATGTACAAGTCCGCCGAGATGACGCACATCCTCACCGACGCCGAGGTCACCGCCGTCGTCTGCGCGGACCGTACCTGGGACGCCTTCCTGCGGACGACGGCCGCCGCGGTGCCGTCCGTACGGATCGCGCTGACCGCCTGCGAGCGGGACCTCCAGACCCGCGACGACGCGCGGGTGCTGCGCGGCGAGCGGCTCGGGCCGTGCGAGGGCGCGGACGACCTGCTGGCGGCGGCCCGCGCGTACGAGGGGCGGCCGCCCGGCATGGCCGGGCCGGACGCCGTGGACACCGCCCTCATCAGCTACACCTCCGGCACCAGCGGCGCCCCCAAGGGCGCCACCAACACCCACGGCAACATTGCCTACAACGCCGAGCGGCAGCGCACCGGCCTCGGCCTGCCCGACGGCGCCACGTACTTCGCGCTGGCCCCGCTCTTCCACATCACCGGCATGGTGTGCGAACTGGCCGCCTGCTTCACCAACGCCGGCACCCTCGCGCTGGCCTACCGCTTCGAGCCGGGCGTCGTCCTCGACGCGTTCCTGGAGCACCGGCCCGCCTACACCGTCGGCCCGTCCACCGCCTACATGGCGCTGATGGCCCACCCCGGCGTCACCCGGGACCACTTCGCGTCCTTCTCCTCCCTCTCCTCGGGCGGGGCGCCGCTGCCGCCCGCGCTGGTCGAGAAGTTCCGCGCGGACTTCGGCCCGTACCTGCACAACGGCTACGGGCTGACCGAGTGCACCGCCCCCTGCGCCAGCGTCCCGCCGGGCCGTGAGGCGCCCGTCGACCCGGCCTCCGGCACCCTCGCCGTCGGTGTGCCGGGCCCGGACACGGTCATCCGGATCATCGACGACCAGGGCCGGGACGTGCCGTTCGGGGAGCAGGGCGAGATCGCGGTGCGCGGCCCGCAGGTGGTGCCCGGCTACTGGCGCCGCCCGGACGCCACCGCCGAAGCCCTGCCGGACGGCGAACTGCGCACCGGCGACATCGGCTTCATGGACCTGGCCGGCTGGCTGTACGTCGTGGACCGCAAGAAGGACATGATCAACGCGTCCGGCTTCAAGGTGTGGCCGCGGGAGGTCGAGGACGTGCTCTACGGCCACCCCGCGGTGCGCGAGGCGGCCGTGGTCGGCGTGCCGGACGCGTACCGGGGGGAGTCGGTCAAGGCGTATGTGAGCCTGCGGCCCGGGCTGCACGCGGAGCCGGCCGAGCTGGCCGGGTACTGCAAGGAGCGGCTGGCCGCGTACAAGTACCCGCGTCAGGTGGAGATCCTGCCCGAGCTGCCGAAGACGACCAGTGGCAAGATCCTCAGGCGGGAACTGCGCGGGCGCGGCTGACCGCGCCCACGGGGGCACCACGCAACGATACGAAGCACCACGCACGACGCACGAGGGACAGGTGAGGGCGATGGCCGGGACGACGGACGGCGGGAGTACCGGGAGTTCCGGAGGCGCCGGGAGCGCCAAGCCCGTGGCCCAGCGGTTGCTGGCCACCGCCACCCGGCTCTTCGCCGAGCGGGGCTACGACCGCACCTCCGTGCAGGAGATCGTCGAGGCCGCCGGCGTCACCAAGGGCGCCCTGTACCACTACTTCGGCTCCAAGGACGATCTGCTGCACGAGGTGTACGGCCGGGTGCTGCGGCTCCAGCAGGAGCGCCTGGACCACTTCGCGGACGCCGACGCGCCGGTGGAGCGGCGGCTGCGGGACGCCGCGGCGGACGTCGTGGTCACCACCATCGAGAACCTCGACGACACGAAGATCTTCTTCCGCTCGATGCACCACCTCTCGCCCGAGAAGGACAAGCAGGTACGGGCCGAGCGGCGGCGCTACCACGAGCGGTTCCGCGCACTGGTCGAAGAGGGCCAGCGCACCGGGGTGTTCAGCAGTGCCACCCCGGCCGACCTGGTGGTGGACTACCACTTCGGTTCGGTGCACCACCTCGGCACCTGGTACCGCGAGGACGGCCCGCTCACACCACAGCAGGTCGCCGACCACCTCGCCGACCTGCTGCTGCGGGCGCTGCGGCCGTGAGGGGCCTCGACACCGGTTCCAGGCTCAGGCCCCGCCGATCCGCTTCTCGAACCAGTGATGCGCATACGGCTCGTCGTTGAAGGCCGGAACCTCTTCGAAGCCGTACGCGCGGTACAGGTCGATCGCGCCGCTGAGGGCCTTGTTGGTGTCCAGGCGCAGTACGTCGCGGCCGTGCCGTACGGCCCGTGCCTCCAGCTCGCGCAGCAGGCGGCGGCCGAGGCCGAGGCGTCGTGCGTCGGGGGCCACCCACATGCGTTTGACCTCGGCGGGGGCGTCGGGCGGTAGTTTCAGGCCGGCGCAGCCCACGGGGGTGCCGTGCAGCCGGGCGACCAGGAACAGGCCGTGCGGCGGGCGGAGTTCGCCCGCGTCGGGCAGCAGGCTCCGGGCGGGGTCGAATCCGGTCTCGAAGCTCTGCTGCATCTCGGTGAAGTAGGACTTCAGGCAGTGCTGCGCGTCGGGGTGGGCCGGGTCGACGACGTCCAGTGCGACCGTTGTGGCGGTCAGCAGCCGGTCGACCTCGGCCATGGCGGCGACCAGCCGCGCGCGCTGGCCGGCGTTGAGCGGTTCCAGCAGGGAGCCGGCCAGTTCGTCGCTGCGGTCGTCCAGCGCTGCGTGCTCCGCGCGGCCCGCTTCGGTGAGCCGTACGGTGCGCACCCGCCGGTCCTCGGGCTGCGGTTCGACCGTGACCAGGCCGTCGGCCTCCAGGGCGCGCAGCAGGCGGCTGACGTACCCGGAGTCGAGCCCGAGGCGCTCGCGCAGCTGCCGTACGTCCCGGCCCCGTTCGCCGATCTCCCAGAGCAGCCGGGCCTCGCCGATGGGCCGGTCGCGGCCGAGGTAGTGGTCGTGGAGCACGCCCACGCGTTCGGTGACGGTGCGGTTGAAGCGCCGCACCTGGTCGATCTGTGCCGCATCCATTCCCTGACCTTAGTCAGAGAATGCGGGGCGGGTCCAGTGTCACAGGTAAGTCTTCAGCTCCCGTCGCGCCAGCGACCGCTGGTGCACCTCGTCCGGCCCGTCCGCGAGCCGCAGCGTGCGGGCCGCCGCCCACAGCTCTGCCAGCGGGAAGTCCTGGCTCACCCCGCCGGCGCCGTGCAGCTGCACGGCCCGGTCGAGGATGTCCACGACCGTACGCGGGGTGGCGATCTTGATGGCCTGGATTTCCGTGTGCGCGCCCTTGTTGCCCACGGTGTCCATCAGCCACGCGGTCTTCAGCACCAGCAGCCGCAACTGCTCCACGGCCACCCGCGCGTCGGCGATCCACTGCTGGACGACGCCCTGGCGCGCCAGCGGCTCGCCGAAGGCCGTACGGGACACGGCGCGGCGGCACATCAGCTCGATGGCGCGCTCGGCCATCCCGATCAGCCGCATGCAGTGGTGGATGCGGCCGGGGCCGAGGCGGGCCTGCGCGATGCCGAAGCCGCCGCCCTCCTCGCCGATCAGGTTCGCCGCGGGCACCCGCACGTCGTGGAAGACGACCTCGGCGTGGCCGCCGTGGTAGTGGTCCTCGTAGCCGTACACCCGCATGGCGCGGCGGACTTCGAGGCCCGGGGTGTCGCGCGGGACCAGCACCATCGACTGCTGGCGGCGTACGTCCGCACCGTCCGGGTCGGTCTTGCCCATCACGATGAAGATCCGGCACAGCGGGTTCATCGCACCGGAGATGTACCACTTGCGGCCGTTGATGACGTACGATCCCTCACTCTCGGCTCCGCTCGACCGGGAGGTGCCCCCACCGTCCCGCTCGATGCGGGTCTCGATGTTGGTGGCGTCCGAGGAAGCGACGTCCGGCTCGGTCATCGCGAACGCCGACCGGATCTCGCCCGCCAGCAGCGGCCGCAGCCACTGCTTCTTCTGCGCCTCCGAGCCGAACTGCGCCAGCACCTCCATGTTCCCGGTGTCCGGCGCCGCGCAGTTCAGTGCCGTGGGCGCGAGTTGGGGACTGCGGCCGGTGATCTCGGCGAGTGGCGCGTACTGGAGGTTGGTCAGGCCCGCGCCGTACTCCTCGTCGGGCAGGAACAGGTTCCACAGGCCGCGCCTGCGCGCCTCGGCCTTCAGGTCCTCCACGATCTGCGGGGTGTCCCACGGCGAGGCGAGCGCCGCCCGCTGCTCGTCGGCGACGGCCTCGGCCGGGTACACGTGCTCGTCCATGAAGGACAGCAGGTTCTTCCGCAGCTCTTCGGTACGGGCGTCGAATGCGAAGTCCATCGGCGTGCCTCAGCCTTCCTCGGCGGTCGTCGTCAGGGTGTCGAGCGTGGCCCGGCCGCGGTCGATGAAGACCGGCACCAGCTCGCCGATCCGGTCGAAGCCCGCGCCGACGGTCTGCCCGAGGGTGTAGCGGTAGTGGATGCCCTCCAGGATCACCGCGAGCTTGAAGTACGCGAACGCCGTGTACCAGGCGATGCCGGACACGTCCCGGCCGGACCCGGCCGCGTACCGTTCGATCAGCTCGGCCGGCTCCGGATGGCCGGGTGCGCCGCGCGTGGTGGCGATCGGGGAGCCGGGCAGGTCCTCCTGCTCGCTGTACATCACCAGCAGGCCGAGATCGGTCAGCGGATCGCCAAGGGTGGACATCTCCCAGTCCAGTACCGCTGTGATCCGGTCGTCCGCGCCCACCAGTACGTTGTCGAGCCGGTAGTCACCGTGCACGACGGTGGGCGCGGGGGAGACGGGCAGCGAACCGGTCAGTGCCTCGTGCAGCGCGTCGATGCCCGGCAGGTCGCGGCTGCGCGACGCCGCCAACTGCTTGCCCCAGCGGCGCAGCTGCCGCTCCAGGAAGCCGTCCGGCCGCCCGAAGTCGCCGAGGCCGACCGCCGCCGGATCCACGGCGTGCAGCGCGACGAGCGTGTCCACGAGGGAGAGCACCACGCCGCGGGTCCGCTCGGGGCTGAGCGCGGCGAGCTGCCCGGCCGTACGGTACGGCACGCCCGCCACCAGCTCCATCACGTAGAACGGCGCCCCGAGGACCGCCTCGTCCTCGCACAGCAGCAGCGTGCCCGGCACCGGCACCGCCGTCGGGTGGAGCGCGCTGATCACCCGGAACTCGCGCCGCATGTCGTGCGCGGTGGCCAGCACATGGCCGAGCGGTGGGCGGCGGACCACCCACTGGCCGGTGCCGTCGGTGATCCGGTAGGTGAGGTTGGACCGGCCGCCTTCGATCAGCTCGGCTTCCAGCGGGCCCCGCACCGTGCCGGGGCGCTCCCGGTCCAGGTGGTCCCGCAGCCGCTCCAGATCGAGCCCCGGTGGACCCGGCCGCGCCGGGGGCCGCGGGGGAGGGGTGCCGTCGCTCATCGTGCTCCTCCGTACGGAAAGAGGCGGTCGCCCCGGTCGGGCAACCGGGCCGCTACGATCATGCCGACTAGTCGGTATGGCGTCCAGAGGGTGAGTGTGGGGTGTGGGTCACCCGGCGCGAACGGGCCGGCCGGTCTCAGACCAGGATCGCCGCGCCCAGCACCGCCAGCGCGCAGGTGCAGGCCACCACGGCCAGTGCCGTACGGGCGGACAGGACCGGCGGCCGGCTGTCGTACATCGCCCGCATCCGTACGTGCGCCGCCGCCACGAACGCGATCCACACCAGCAGCACGAGCGCGACCGCCACGATCACCATCGGACCCGGATCACGGTGCTGCACCACCTGACGGCCCGCCAGGATCGCGACCACCGTGCAGGACAGGGTGGTACGGCGCCAGGCGAGCCGGGTGCGCTCCGGTTGCAGACCCGGGTCCCGGTCCGGGGACGGCTGGTCATGGCGCGCCTGGTCACGACGCGGCGGACCGGCCATCGGTCAGCGCGTCCAGCCGATGGCGACCAGGACCACCATCGCCGCCGCCAGCAGGCCCACGGCGACCGCCAGCACGGCCGGGAAGCGGGACGCGGGCAGGTCCTCGCCGCGCCGCATCGCCCGCTCACAGCGCACCCAGTGGTTGACTGCCCGCACCGCGCACAGCGCGCCGCCCACCAGCAGGACGACGGTGCACGTCGTCCGCAGCACATCGTGCAGCCGGGGCAGGAACTGATCCACCGCGAACCCGCCGCCCACCAGCGCCAGCCCGGTCCGCAGCCAGGCCAGGAAGGTGCGTTCGTTGGCGAGCGAGAAGCGGTAGTCCGGGGTCGTGCCCTCCTCGCGGACGCGCGCGGGGGTGAACCACAGCCGGACGCCCGCGCCGATCGACCGCAGCCTGTCGGTGAGGATCATGGCCAGAACCCTACGCGGTGCGGTCCGGCCGCCGCCTCTCCCGTGCCGTTCGACCGTGCGCTTCCCGTGCCGTCCGGCGGGCCGCCCGTACCGTACGGCCCGGCGGCTACCCGTCCCGCTCCGCCCGCCACTCCAGCAGCCTCTCGTAGGCGGCCATGCCGTCCGGGGTCCACTTCCACTGCGGGATGCGCTGTGCCAGCTCCGCGTCGGTGAGGAAGGTGTGCCAGGCCACCTCCGACTCCTGGGGCTGTACGGGCAGCGTGCAGCGCACCTCGTAGACCGCCGACCACCAGGTGTGCTCGGGCGTCTCGTACAGGAACTTGAACAGCGGGACCGGCTGCGGAAGGCCGCTCACGCCCAGCTCCTCCTCCGCCTCGCGCAGCGCCGTCGCGTCGTACGTCTCGCCCGCGCCGACCACGCCGCCGACGAACATGTCGTAGTGCGAGGGGAAGACCAGCTTCTGCGGGGTGCGCCGGTGCACGAAGATCCGGTCCTCGGCGTCCCGGGCGAGGATGAACGTGCAGCGGGTGCGCAGCCGGTGGGCATAGGCGTCGCCGCGCCGGGCCTGCCCCACGACCTCGTCGCTCTCGTTGACGATGTCGACGATCTCGTCCGCGTTCAGTGGTTGCTGTGGGTCCATGCCCCCATGCAATCAGCCCGGACGGACCGCGGCGCGGTGGGCTCGGCGGCGCGTCACCGCTGCGTGCCGCGCGTCACTGCCCCATGACGTAGCGGACCGTCGGCCCGGCGGTCCAGCCGCCGTCCACCGCCAGTTCGGCCCCGGTGACGTAGGACGCCGCGTCGGACAGCAGGAAGACCACCGCCCCCGCGGTCTCCTCGGCCTCGCCGACCCGCCCCATCGGCGTGTTGGGGTACTTGCCCGCGCCCCGCTCGATGCCCGCCTGCTCGGTCATCGGGGTGAACGTCATGCCGGGGTGCACCGAGTTCACCCGGATCCGCTCGGTGCCCAGCTCCACCGCGCCGATCTTCGTCAGGCCGCGTACGCCCCATTTGGAGGCGCCGTAACCGCCGGTCAGGGCCAGGCCCATGAGGCCGGCGGCGGAGGAGATGTTCACGATCGAGCCCGCGCCGCGCTCGCGCATCGCGGGGATCACGGTCTTCATGCCGATGAAGACACCGGTCAGGTTCACGTCGAGGACCTTGCGGAAGAAGTCCACGGAGACCGACTCCAGCGGCTGGCCGGTGGCTATGCCGGCGTTGTTGACCAGCCCGTCGATGCCGCCGAACGTGTCGGCCGCGTAGTCGGCGGCCCGCTCCCAGTCGTCCTCCGAGGTCACGTCGTGCACAAGGAACCGGGCACGCTCGCCGAGCCGTTCCGCCGTCGCCCGGCCCTCCTCCTCCAGTACGTCGGTGAGCAGCACATGCGCGCCGGCCGCGACCGCCCGCTCGGCGGCAGCGGCTCCCAGGCCACGGGCGCCGCCGGTGATGATGACGGACTTGCCGTGCAGGTCGTGCTGGGGGTGGGGGGCGTGCTGGGCGTGGGCGTCGGGCATGTTCGGCTCCTTGCCTGGGGAGTGGGGAGTGGGGCGTTACGGGTGCGGGGCCGCCGCCGGGGCCAGCAGGAAGGCCTCCGTGGTGGCGATGAGGTCGGCGCGGAACAACTCCTCGTACGTCAGCGGCCGGACGCCGTCCAGGTACTGCCGGGCCCGGTCGGCCAGCGCCGCGCCGATCAGCGTCAGCGCCAGGTCGATCCGCTCCAGGCGCAGCGCCTCGGGCAGGCCGGCGGCGGCGAGCGCGTCCTCCGCCAGGCCGATCAGCCGCCAGGTCGCGGTGCCCGCCAGCGTCGGGTGCGGGGTGCGCGTGCGGACGCCGCTCTCGTGGGTCAACTGGGCGGAGATACGCAGACAGCGGCGGCCCCGGTCGTCGCGCAGCTGGGTCGCCTCGGCCGTGATCAGCACGCCGATCAGGGCTCTCAGTTCGGGCCCGGCGGCGCCGGACCGGGCCTCCACCGCCGCCAGCGCGGGCGCGAGCACCGCCTCCGTACGGGCCAGCCGCCCGGCCATCACGGCGTCCAGCAGCCCGGCCCGCGAACCGAAGTGGTACTGCACGGCCGACGGGTTGCTCTGCCCGGCCAGCCGCACGATGTCCCGCGTCTGCGCCCCGTGGACACCGTGCGCCGCGAAGACCTCCTCCGCGGCGCGCAGCAGCTTCTCCCGGGTCTCGGCCCCGGACGTTCTCGCCATGCGGGCACCCTAATGCTGGACATTATTAGCCGTCGAGGCCGCCCGCGGCGGCTTCCCCCGTCTCACCAGCGCACGGCCGTGAAGTCCACCGGGCGCGGACGCAGTTCCCGCGTGCGCTCGGCCAGCCGCCGTACGCGCTCGGCCATCTCGGCGGCGGGCAGGTGCGTACGGTCGCCATGGCCGGGCAGCAGCCACTCGAAGCGCAGCCCGACGGCGGTACGGGCCAGGGAAGCGGCCAGTTCCTCGATGGAGTACCAGGTGACGCTGTCCGCCACCTCGATGTCGCCGGTCGTGCGCGACCAGTAGAAGCTGTCCCCGCTGAAGCAGTACCGCTCGTCGGCGACGTAGAGCACGCTGCCCCGGGTGTGGCCGGGCAGCGGATGGGCGTACACCCCATCGGCGATCTCCGCGCTCTCCGTGCCGCGCAGTACGCGGTCGGCGTCCGGCGCGGCGTCCAGGTCGCCCTCGTGGATCCACAGGCGGGCCCCGAACCGGTCGGCGTACCGGCGGCCGTGCGCCACATGGTCCCGGTGGGTGAGCAGGACGTCGGTGACCGGCCCCAGCGCCTCGTACCGGGCGGCCAGCGGTTCGCTCCAGCGCGGCGTGTCCACCATCAGCTGCGTGCCGCCGGGGCGCCGCAGGAGGTAGGAGTTGGCCCCGGCGGTGTGCTGCGAGTTGTGCCCGCACAGCAGCACGTCGGTGTCGCCGAGGCGCATCGGGAACGGATCGAGATCCGGGTCCAGCCGGCGGGACGGGTGCCGGATGGAGCGGGTGGGGCAGGCGAACGCGGCGGCGTGCAGCAGTCGTTCATCCGCCGTGTCACGCGGCTGCCGGACGATTTCGGAGCGCCCGCCGGCCTCGGCGATCAGCTCCGGGGCGAGCTGCCGGGCGACATCGCAGTTGGTGCAGCGGTCGTCGACGTACCAGGCGTCGGTCATGGCATGCCTCATTCTTCGGGGGCGTACGGGGGCCGTGCGGGGTCCGTACGGGGTTCGTGCGAAGAGGAAAACGCGCCGGGCTGCCGAAGTGGAAGGGGTGCCGGGTCTTGTTTCTGCTGGTCAAGGCGTATCTCTCGGGAGGGCTGCGACTGTCGCGAGCATGACAAAACAACTTCCGTGCGGCCCACCCGTACCCACCCGCAGCCCCTCACCCCACCCGTACCGCCGGCACCCGCTCCGGCCGCCCGGCCACCCCCGCCGGCATCGCCGGATGGCCGCCGATCAGGACGATGCCCGTCACGACCGCCGCCAGCCCGGCCGCCTCCCATGTGAGCGCACCGCTGGTCACGTTCAGCCGGTCGCCCAGGAAGCCCA
The DNA here is from genome assembly GCF_001279365.1 of Streptomyces sp. NRRL F-5755. Classification (NCBI taxonomy): domain Bacteria; kingdom Bacillati; phylum Actinomycetota; class Actinomycetes; order Kitasatosporales; family Streptomycetaceae; genus Streptomyces; species Streptomyces sp. NRRL F-5755. Next base: position 185,748 of record NZ_LGCW01000001.1, read on the forward strand.
CCCCGCAGGCGATGCCCGCCAGCGGCTGGGCCGCCGTCAGGGCGGGCAGCGACATGCGCAGCGGCGCCGTCTCGAAGGCGCTCTGGACCAGTATGAGCGCGAGGACGCCCAGCGCCAGCACCGCGTACGGCTCCCAGCCGGTGAGCAGCGCCGCCCAGCCGCCGCGCCCGAACCGCTCGCCGCTGATCCGGGTCAGGGCGTCCTGGAGGCCGTACAGCAGTCCGGCCGCGACGCCCAGCAGCGCCGCCTCCCGGCTCATCCGCGCCCGCCTGGCGCAGGCCGCCAGCAGCAGCGCGAGGCCGAGGACCGCGCCCATGACCAGCCAGTGCCGCAGCGGACCGGCCGGGCTCCGGCCGCCGTGCGGCTCGCCGGCCACGATGAACGCCGTCACGCCGCCCGCCAGCAGCCACAGGCCGCCCCAGCCCCGGCGGCCCAGCCGCTGCCGGGTGAGGCGCCGGGACAGGGCCATCGCGAACAGCAGGTTCGTGGCCAGCAGCGGTTCGACGAGGGTGACCTCGCCCAGGCCCAGCGCCGCGGCGCCCAGCGCCATGCCGGCCACCATGAAGCCGATGCCGGCCAGCCAGCGCGGCATCCGGGCGAGGTCGAGCAGCAGCCGCAGGGAGAGGAAGTCCTGCATCGGGGCCCGCTGGGCCGCGCCCTGCTGGAGGACGAATCCGGACCCCAGGCAGCAGGCCGCGCTCACGGCCAGCAGGAACACCGTCACGTCACGCACCTCAAGTCGGCGGGGAAGGCGGGGACTTGGCCGAGGATAGCGAGCCGTACGGCGGCCCGCTGCCCGCCCGGGGGCACCGGGCACGCCCGGGTACCCGTCCGGGCGGCACCCGAACACGCGGTTGACGCGCCGTACGGACGCGCTGAGGATCGGTAGCCACGACGGCCGCCGGGTCCCCCGGTGCCGCGGCGAGGAGAAGAGACGGGCAGACATGACCAGTGGCGCCTACGACGCTGATGTGATCGTGATCGGAGCGGGGCTGGCGGGTCTCGCGGCCACCGCGGAGCTCGCCGAGGCCGGCCGCAAGGTGATCCTCCTGGAGCAGGAGCCCGCGAGCGGTCTCGGCGGCCAGGCGCACTGGTCCTTCGGCGGTCTCTTCCTCGTCGACTCGCCCGAGCAGCGGCGGCTGCGCATCCGCGACAGCCACGAGCTGGCCTGGCAGGACTGGCTCGGCTCGGCCGGCTTCGACCGCCCCGAGGACCACTGGCCGCGCAAGTGGGCCGAGGCGTACGTGGACTTCGCGGCGGGGGAGAAGCGCGCCTGGCTGCACCGGCAGGGCGTACGGCTCTTCCCGGTGGTCGGCTGGGCCGAGCGCGGCGGCTACGAGGCGACCGGCCACGGCAACTCCGTACCCCGCTTCCACATCACCTGGGGCACCGGTCCCGGCCTGGTCGAGCCGTTCGCGCGGCGGGTGCGGGCCGGAGTGGCGCGCGGCCTGGTGGAGCTGCGCTTCCGGCACCGCGTGACCGGCCTGGCGCGCAGCGCGGGCGCCGTGGACACCGTCACCGGCGATGTCCTGGAGCCGTCGGACGCCGAGCGCGGCACGCCCAGCGGCCGGGAGGTCGCCGGCGCCTTCGAACTGCGGGCCCAGGCGGTGATCGTCACCTCCGGCGGTATCGGCGGCAACCACGACCTGGTGCGCGCCAACTGGCCCGAGCGGCTGGGCCGGCCGCCGGAGCGGATGCTGTCCGGGGTGCCCGCCCACGTGGACGGCCGGATGCTGGGCATCACGGAGGCGGCCGGCGGCCGGATCATCAACCGGGACCGCATGTGGCACTACACCGAGGGCATCGACAACTGGGACCCCATCTGGCCCCGGCACGGCATCCGCATCCTGTCCGGGCCGTCCCCGCTGTGGCTGGACGCGCACGGCAAGCGGCTGCCGGTGCCGCTGTTCCCCGGCTTCGACACCCTCGGCACCCTCGAACACATCATGCGCAGCGGCCACGACCACACCTGGTTCGTGCTCACCCGGAAGATCATCGAGAAGGAGTTCACCCTCTCCGGGTCCGAGCAGAACCCGGACCTGACCGGGCGCAGCGTCCGGGACGTGCTCGGGCGGGTGCTGCCCGGCGCCCCGGGCCCGGTCCGGGCGTTCATGGACCGGGGCGCGGACTTCGTCGTCGAGCGCTCGCTCGGCGGTCTCGTACGCCGGATGAACCAGCTGACCAAGGAGCCGCTGCTCGACGAGGCCGCGCTGCGCCGCGAAATCGTCGCGAGGGACCGCGAGATCGCCAACTCCTTCACCAAGGACCTCCAGGTCACCGCCATGCGCGGCGCCCGCAAGTACTTGGGCGACCGGCTGATCCGCACCGCGCCCCCGCACCGGCTGCTGGACCCCAAGGCCGGTCCGCTGATCGCCGTACGGCTGAGCATCCTGACCCGCAAGACGCTCGGCGGCCTGGAGACGGACCTGTCCTCGCGGGTGCTGACCGAGAGCGGCGAGGCCCTGCCCGGCGTCTACGCGGCCGGGGAGGCGGCGGGCTTCGGCGGCGGGGGCGTGCACGGCTACCGGTCGCTGGAGGGCACCTTCCTGGGCGGCTGCATCTTCTCGGGCCGTACGGCGGGGCGGGCGGCGGCCAAGGCGGTGGGGTGAGCGCGGCGGGCCGGTAGCGGGGCCGGAGGATTACCGGCCGGTCACCTTCCGGTGCCCCGCTGCCCGTACCGCGCCTATTGACAAGTGTGTTGACGGGCAAGGCAGTTGGCTTTCCGGCCATTCTCCGAACGGCCTTGACGCGAAGCTGTGCCTGCCGCTTTGCTGTGCGTGACCAATCGGTGTCGATCAGTCCACCGATTCTGCACACTCGCGTCCGGAAGCGGCGCGTCCGGAGGTGAAGCGCGTCGTGGAGTGTTCCTGCCAGTGACCCCTCCGCCACCCCCGCCCCTGGGCCGCTCCCGCCGCAAGGACGCGCTGCTCCTCGACCCGGCCCTGGACGACACCGAACTCTCCGCCTCCGTCGACGCCTTGGCGCACGGCCGCTGGGTCCGGGTACGGACGCTGCTCGCCGACACCGGAACCGACTGGGACCTGCGCGGCCACCGGCTGGTGGTGCTCGCCGAGGGCCCGGCCAGCGCCGCCTGGGCCGGCGACTGGCGGCTCGCCGAACCCGACAGTGCCGACGCCGCGACCCTGCTGGCCTGCGCCCTCGTCTTCCAGGCGGTGCGCGGCAAGGCCGGCGGGGACGCGGCGCGCGAAGCCTGCCGCCTCGCCGCCGCCATGGCGCCCCACGACCCCACGCCCTGGCTGGGCATGCTGATCCTCGCCCGCCGCACCGGCACCCCCGACGAACGCGAGCACGCCTTCGACCAGGTACGCGCCCGGCACCCGGACCACCACCACGCCCACCACCTGATGGCCGCCTGCCTGGCCGAGCAGCAGCAGGGCGGCGCCGCCGACCCGCTGCACCAGGTCTACGACTTCGCGTACTGGGCCGCCGAACAGGCCCCGGCCGACTCACCGCTGGCGATCCTGCCCGTCGTGGCGCACGCGGAGCGCTACCGCGCGCTGGCCGCCGCCGGACTCGAACCGGCAGACCCGGCGGCCTCCGGACACTGGTCCACCCGCCGCGCGCGCCAGGTCATGAAGGCGGCCTTCGACTGGTGGCTGGAGTGGGAGGGCGAGGACCACCCGCGCCGCAAGGTGGACCTCAACTTCCTCGCCCACGCCAAGTACTACGAGGGAAGGATGGCCGAGGCCGCAGCGCTGTTCCACCGCATCGGCCCGCACGTCACCGCCGCGCCGTGGTCCTACCCGGACCGGGACGCCCGCAGGGCCTTCAAGGCCGCCCGCGACACCGCCTTCAGCACCGCTTGACCCCGGCGCCCGGCTGCCGCCCCGGCCGCCCACGGCGCCCGTACGACGTACCCAGCACCACGCGCCACGCACGTAGCACCCGCACCGCACCCCCGCACGAAGCGCACCCCGCCCGCGCTCCACGGAAAGGACACCACCGCGCCATGCTGACGAGCAGTACGGGAAACACGGGCCATCCGAGGCGGGCCGGCACACCGGGCGGCCCCGGGGAGATCAGCACCTTCAAGGGCCAGGAACGGGCCCTGCGCGCCGGCCGCATCGGCACGCCCGGCCTGCTGCTGTCCGTGCTGGCCGCCAGCGCGCCCCTGATGGTGGTCGGCGGCGTCATGGTCACCACGTACCAGGTCATGGGCATCGTCGGGCAGCCGCTGCTGTTCGTCATCCTGGGCGCGGTGATGGCGCTGTTCAGCGTCGGCTACGCGGAGATGAGCCGGCACGTCCACAACGCCGGCGCCTTCTACGCGTACATCGCGCGCGGCCTCGGCGGCACGGCGGGCGCCGGCGCCTCCTTCGTCGCCCTCGCCGCCTACAGCTCCCTCCAGTTCGGCATCTACGGCATCTTCGGCTTCGAGGTGTCCGGGCTGCTCGACAGGCACCTCGGTGTCGATGTCGCCTGGTGGGTGCCCGCCCTGCTCGGCGTACTGGTCGTCGGCGTGCTCGGTGCGCTGAAGATCGACCTGAACGCCAAGGTGCTGGGGGTGCTGCTCGCCATCGAGGTCATCCTGATCGTCGTCGCCGACATCGCCTTCGCCTCGCGGCCCGGTCCGCAGGGCCTGTCGCTGCACGCCTTCGACCCGGCCACGCTCGGCGGCGCGGGCCTCGGCACCGCGCTGTGCTTCGCCGTCGCCGCGTTCGTCGGCTTCGAACAGGCCCCCGTCTACGCCGAGGAGACCAGCCGGCCGCAGACGGTCGTGGCCCGGGTGATGTTCCTGGCCGTCGGCTTCGTCGCGGTCTTCTTCGCGCTCAGCTCCTGGCTGATCGGTGTCGCCACCGGCCCGGACCAGGTGGTGGCCACCGCCGGCAAGGAAGGCCCCAACCTGATCTTCGCCCTCACCGGGGCGCGGCTCGGCGGCACCTTCGCCGACCTCCTGCACGTGTTCTTCGTGACCGGCATCTTCGCCTCGATGCTCAGCTTCCACAACGTGGTGGCCCGCTACGCCTTCGCCATGGGCCGCGAGGGCCTGCTGCCCGCCGCCCTCGGCCGTACCGCCAGGTCCAGCGGCGCGCCCGCGCTCGGCTCGCTGCTCCAGTCGGTCATCTCGTTCGTCGTGGTGGCCGTCTTCGCGCTCACCGACCGGATGCCGGCCGGCGACCCCACCACCCCGGTGCTGCGGCTGTTCACCTGGGGCGGCAACGTGGGCGCGCTCGGCGTGATCCTGCTGATGGCGACCGCGTCCGTGGCCGTCATCGCCTTCTTCGTACGGCGTGGCGCGGGCCGGGCGCAGGCGGGCCGGCTGCTGGCCGCCGGGCTGGCCGCGCTCGGCCTGCTGACCGTGCTGGTCTACGCGGTCAAGGACTTCGGCGTACTGGTCAGCGCCGAGGGCTCGGCGCTGAGCTGGGTGCTGCCCGGCGTCATCGGCCTGGCGGCCGTGGTCGGGCTGCTCCACGGGCGGGTGCTGCGCGCCCGGCGCCCGCAGATCCACGCCCGCATCGGCCTGGGCAACGAGGCGTTCCAGTTGGAGAAGGCGGCGAGCGTGCCGTCCTCGTCGTCCCCGCGTGAGGAGAGCTGACCGATGGCCCACAGCGTTACGGACCCGCGGGACGCGGGCAGAGCG